>CAZOIM010000014.1:0-26145 GCA_964579855.1 uncultured Ignavibacteriaceae bacterium
ATGATACCCGGATTCATCATGAACAGCTCGAGCAAAGCGAATTCCTTTGCCGTCAGACTAATTTCCTTTCCTTCCCGCCAGGCTTTGTGAATCGCAACATCCAGTTTCAGTCCAAATTTCTCAAGGACTGTGGTCTTGCTATCCGTGTTCCTTCGCACGATCGAACGAATTCTCGCAAGTAGTTCCCCGGTCTGAAATGGCTTCACAAGGTAGTCGTCAGCCCCGCTATCGAGTCCTCGGATCTTGTCATCGACATCGTCGAGCGCGGTAAGCATAAGGATGGGTGTCGAGACCTTCGCCTCGCGCAGGTGCCTGCAGGTTGTCCAACCATCCTGTCTTGGAAGCAGGATGTCGAGAAGAATGACGTCGTATTCATTGATCTTGGCCAATTCCTCCCCCTTCGTACCGTCGAGCGCGACATCAACCGCATACGTTTCAGCTCTGAGGTTCTTTGCAATGGAAGCTGATAGCGCTGGATCATCTTCGATTAAGAGTACACGCATTGAACAATTCTACGAATTAAAGATGAAAATAGGATGAAGATTGCGACGTGACAATTCAATGGGGAAATGCCGAATCAGCCCCTTAAGTATGGGGACTTCTTGATTTGCAATGTTGGATCTGAAGAAGCGTTGGAAAATGACGTCGGAACGTAATGCTCCCTGGTTCGCCAGGTTGTGGAAATAAAAAAGTCGCCCGACAAAATAGTTAACGTGCCTTGCCTTCACGCTTGAGAATCAGTTTGTATCCCCCAGCCCCCTTTCGGACACATCGCGCGACCCTGGCGATGGTTCTGGAGCTCAGGCCCGTTTCTTGAATAATCTTCGTGTAGGCAGTGCCTTTCCAGATCATACGCGCCACTTTCCAACGGCACGCAATTTCCTGGATTTCCCGCTCACTCAAAAGATCGCGAAAGAAAATCCTCGTCTCGTTAGCATTTCGGAGCGCCTGTACAGCTTTGTTCAGTTGGTCTCGGTCCGTTTTACTTATCGTTTTCATAGTTCCTTCCTGAGTTGATCACTGATGATGTGTTGACGAAATTACCGACGAATTACAAGTCTATCGTTATGGGGTCATTTTCTTTTGGAACAATTTTCCATTCCTGTTCCGCAGCATCAAAATCGGCAATCTTTTCGAGCGGCAACTTGATGTATTTTCCTGTTCCCGTAGCCGCAACTTCGCCATCCGGCAAGCGAATTTCTCCCGAACCTTCAAAGAAACGACTTGATTCGTTTGTAATGCGGCCGACAACACGAAGTTCCTTCCCCAACGGTATGGGTTTTTTGAATTTTATTGTAAACTCAACCGTTACGCCCCACATGCTCTCCTGATGATTCATCATAATGGCCCGGCCAATAGTCTCATCTAACAAGGCCGTTGTTATCCCACCGTGCAGACGACCGGGATAACTTTGGTGAACTTCCGACGGTGTAAATACACAGACAAGTTCTCTGTTTTCAAGCTCATAGAATGCGGCTTTGAGTCCATATGGATTCTTCAGTCCGCAGACGAGACACATCTTACTGTTTTGTTGCTTGTGCTTGACTTTGTGTTGCAAGAGATCATTCCTTTCAAGTGTTTCTGCATATGTGTCGACCCACGCCGCTTGTTCCCTAACACGAAGAGACTCAATCTTCCGAGCACACACTACTGCTCACGAAGTCTTGGGAAATAGAACCAAATTAGAACCGCGGATATCAATGCTAAGGAACCATTCATAATGACCGTCTGCGACAATCCCATGCGATCTGCCATCCAGCCGGTCCATAGCGCCCCCAATGGCATGAATCCGAAAAAGATCCACGTATAGGCTCCCATCACTCGACCCCGGAGTCTTTCGGGCGTCATCGTTTGGATCATTGCATTCGCCAGGTTCATGATGAGTATAGTTCCAATTCCGACGCCGATCAATATTAACACGGATATCGGCAGCCAGCGAAACAATCCAAAGACGATCAGAAGAATGGCGGACAAGAAGAGCCCCAACGTGAGGAGTTTTCCCCGGAATGCAAAATTACCCAGCGACGCGATTACGAGTGCACCAATCAACGAGCCGATGCCTCGTGCTGAAAAGAGGAATCCATTCGTGGTCGCGTCACCGCCAAGCACACTGACAGACCAGGCCGGTAACAGCGTACTCATAGAGAACACGAGTAATTGATTAATTGCAATGACGATGAATAACGTGCGAATAATCCTGTGGTTAAGAACATGCCTAAGGCCCTCCTTGAGTTCGAGCAATACCGATTCGCGGCTGACCCGAGCCTGGGATGGTTCAAATCTCATCATCGACAATGCAATGATAACGGCAATGAAGGAAATGCCATTGATTGTGAAGCACCATCCAGGGCCGAAAACAGCGTAGGTAATGCCGGCAACCGCCGGTCCCGCGGCAAGAGCCGAATTAAACATCGTTGCGTTCAACGCAATTGCATTCGTTAGATCTTCTTTATCCACCATCTCACTGACAAACGCCTGGCGGGCCGGAGCATCAAATGCATTTGTGGTTCCAAGAAGAAATGCCAATATAAGAATGTGCCACGGTTGTACAATATTAAGGAATGTGATCGCGGCAAGCACAAATGCAAAAAACATCATTGCGGCCTGTGTTACGATCAGGAGAGTTCGACGTGGAACGCGATCTGCAACGACACCTCCATACAATGTCAAAATCCAGGCGGGTATGCCAGAAGCAAATCCAACATAGCCCAGGTAGGCTGGTGATTGTGTGAGCTCATAGACAAGAAATCCTTGAGCCGTGGTTTGCATCCACGTTCCAAATAAGGAAACAATTTGTCCTTGAAACCAAAGTCTGTAGTTCGGATGGCGCAACGCTGCGAATGTCTTCCGCTGCCTCGGCGTCTTTGCCGGATGTACTGAATTGTCCTGAAGGGTTTCATTGCCCCGATCGGACATTGCAGGAGTCTTCCCAAGCTGTGGTTCTTTCAAAATAGCTATTGTTTACTTCAAGTCCCAGAACATTGCATAACGAAGCCTACTTTCTAATTTTTGAATTCCATAAAATAGAAATCCCCACCAGTACTCACCTTTTACCGGTAAGTGCGCCTCTGGTAGGGATCTCTTGTAACGAATCGAGCTGCACCATTCAGCTTAGTGAATAATTCGGATGCAATGCCGTCAGCTCTTTAGAATTTGATTTAGTGGAATGAACCTTGAGATTGAATTAACGGTAGTTCCATATCTTCGCACGATTTGATGGTGGAACGTACATTGCACCCGCTTTCCCGCAGTTGAATGCATCGTAGAACTCCTGCAAATCAGCAAGAGGGCCATTTGTTCGAAATTCCGCCGGCGAGTGTGGGTCGGTCCTTACCTGCAAACGGACTTGTTCAGGACGGGCATTCCTCCGCCACACCTGTGCCCAGGAAAGGAAGAATCGTTGCTCAGGAGTAAATCCGTCGATGACTTCGATGGTCTTGCCTTTCAGCGAATTCTCGAGAGCAGTAAACGCGATTGAGAGTCCGGCCAGGTCGCCAATGTTTTCGCCGAGTGTCAGCTTGCCGTTGACGTGCAAGGTGTCGATGGCAACAAATCCGTCAAATTGTTTTTGTAGAATTTCTGTCCTCGCTTCGAATTTTTTTCGGGATTCTGGAGACCACCACGTTTTGAGGTTCCCGTCCCCGTCAAATTTGCTGCCCTGGTCATCAAATCCGTGAGAAATCTCGTGGCCGATAACCGCCCCCATACCACCGTAATTCACCGCATCGTCTGCTTTGAAATCGAAGAACGGAGGCTGCATAATTCCCGCGGGAAACACAATTTCATTCCTGGAGGAATTGTAATATGCGTTGACGGTTGGCGGGGTCATTCCCCATTCCTTTTTGTCAACCGGCTTTCCGATTTTGTTGAGATTGTATTGCACACCGAATTCAATAGCGTGTTTTACATTTGCATAGTATGATGTGCGGTCAATGTGAAGGGATGAATAATCTCTCCATTTGTCCGGATAGCCAATCTTGACGCCGAATGCATCTAACTTCTTCAGCGCGGCTTCTTTCGTGGCTTCATCCATCCAGTCAATGTGGGTGATGTGTTCTCGCATGGAAGTCTTAAGATTGTTCACCATCTCCATTGCACGAGCTTTTGCTTCCGGCGGAAAAGCTTTTGCAACGTAGAGCTCACCCAATGCCTCCCCCATCAATCTGTCAATCACTCCACGCACTCTTTTCCAACGGGGCTGCAATTCCTTCACTCCTGTAAGTTCTGTCCCGTGGAATCTAAAGTCTTCATCGACGAAGGCAGTATTGAGGTACGGTGCCGCCTCACTCAAAACGCGCCATTTGAAATAGTTCCTCCACGTCGAGACCGGGACATCTGTCATCATCATGTTCACTTCTTTGAAGAATTCAGGTTGACCAACGTTGACATCTCCGGGATCCGACCATCCCACACTGACAAAGAACTTGTTCCATTCAATTCCGGGAACCAGAGCCGCAAGTCCCTCCTGGGTCATCTTGTTATAGTTTTTGTCAGGATCTCTGCGTTCAACCCTGGTTCGCGAAGCCTTTGCGAGCCTTGTTTCAAATTCTACCACGGAAGAGGCAGCTTGTTTCGCTTCGGATTCACTCAATCCAGTAAGCTTGAACATCGCTGCAACGTGGTTCAAGTACTGTTCACGGAGCTTCTTCGATTTGTCGTCCTGGGAAATGTAGTAATCTCGGTCCGGCATACCCAACCCACCTTGACTGAGTTGTCCTATAACGAGCGAGCTATTCTTCAAGTCCTGCCCTGAAAAGAAGCCAAAAAGTCCGCCTGGACCAAACGTATGCAAATGCGCCAATTCATTCTGCACGTCGTTTATATCAGCGATCGCATCGATCTTTTTCAGATCTTCCGCGATTGGTTGCCAGCCCAAGGACTCGATCTTTGCTGAATCCATGCCGGTTGCATAAAAATCACCTATTTTCTTGCGATTGCTGCCTTCAGCCGCTGACTGATCCTTGTCGGCATTTTCAAGAATCTCGTGAAGAATGTCGTTGTTGTGCTCGGCAAGTTGAGTGAAACTACCCCAAGTGCTGTATTCCGGTGGGATGGGATTGTTTTTAAGCCAAGTCCCGTTCGCATAACGAAAGAAATCATCGCAGGGTCGCACCGATTGATCCATATTCTTTAGATCAATGGGTTTTGATTGTTCTTTCAATACCTGGCCCACCATCGTGAATGCAACGAGAAGAAAAAGCGTGAAGATATTTAGTATCTTTCTACTCCCCATAGACAACCTCCCTCGAGTTATTGAATATTGGAATTCCTAACACTACAAATTGCTAAATTACACTTGAAACGTCAAGATTATTCGACCTTCTAAGTCATCGTCGAACTCGATCCGTCATCATCGTGTTTGACTGTTGCCCTGTCAGGGGGTGACATTTCTCAGTGTCAATTTGGCGTTGACGACAAGAAAATTATTTATAACAATAATCGGAACTAGAGTAGAACGAGGTTGGTTTGTTATTTGCGCACCATACTCGGGACAATTAGTGGACATTGTACTTTCAAATATTCGTGTTTCCATTCCTTCAGCTCAGCGTACGTTGTTTCGTATTCGCGAATTCCGAATTGCATTTGGTTCACGAATTCTGATACTTGGACCAAGCGGTGTCGGAAAGACCACACTCCTTCATCTATAGCGCTCCTTTTTGGTTGGCAACAATTTTGGACTGCGTTGTCGCCGTTCTCTTACCCTTCTTCCAAGTTTCCCGTCAGAATATACACACCTCCTTAAGAAGGTTGTAGAAAGTAGACCTGCCCATCAGAGGTCCAGATTAGTGTTGGCGAATTGGATCCGCTGAACGGGACTCGAACTCTGCTCATCCCGGCCAATCCCCTCAATTCACATTTGTGAGAATCCGCATTGGAAGTTTGGCCTCTCACATTGATGCACTATTCTCATTGTGAGATGCGCTTATCAGTGCAATTATCCATTTCAATCAAATATGAGCACTTTCTCAGTGGCACGGCGATTGAGAATTAAGTATCAGAATAAGAAAACAAAAATAACCTAACCCAATCAAGGAGTAACAAAATGAAAAAAATGATGATGGTCCTCGCAGCCTTCGCAATCAGCCTGGTTCTTATTGAATCGGCAAGTGCTCAGGCTAATGCAACGCAGAATCTCACTCTAGCCGTGAACACCGTCTACAAGATCGCAACTTCCGGAAATCCGGGAGCTTTGACGATCAGCACAGGAACAGCGGGAACTGATGCTCTTACTTCAGTTTCTGACAATTCCACCACATATAGCATTACGCAGAACTTCGCGAACACAGTCAAGATTACCGCAAACCTCGATGCCGCCCTTTCAAGTGGCTACACACTGTCCATCAATCTCGCCAGCTCAAAGGGTACGAGTGCTGGAGTTGTGGATATCTCGAACGCAACTTCTGGGAGCGCGTTGAACGTTGTCACCGCGATAAATAGAGGTGCAGATGGGGGCCAGGCAATAGGCTACACTTTTGCAGCGCTTGCCTCAGCTGGAACTCTTTCTTCGACCGCCAAGATCGTAACGCTGACACTCACCAACTAGGATCCAAGAATCCTGCTACACGCCGCGATGACGGAATTCGTCATCGCGGTTTTTTTTTATTCCAATTGGGAATTTAAGAGGTTCCTATTCTTGAACGGGCTCTCCCAGGTCACAGACTTGCATATCCGCTTCACCAGTTGAATATTTATTTGAGGTCTAATCTTGAATCTTGGACCAATTTCTTTTAGTTTGATCCCGCATTGCGACACTCGCCTTAGGGCCCTTCAATCGGCGATACATTCCATCCTGATCGTTAAAAAGCAAGAGAACATCCCTGAAAAACTTGAAACGCACCGTCGCATTTCTGACTCTTTCCGTCGCCTTTGCCTGTCATGGTTATTCCCAACAGAAGGAACACTTCTTTTTTCATCCCTATGCGTACGGTTCTGATGCTCTGTTCAATCCCGTTTCTCTCCTCGCCACCGGCGGATTCGACGCCTTTCAATTCATAGCAGACCGGTCCGGCCGGTGGAGTGAGGTGTATTGGGACAAGTCGACAACAAACGTTTGGAGAAGCGTTACGTCTTCCTTCCCCATCATCAACAAGTTCGGGTGGAGCGCATTCCTTCGTCAGGAAGTCCTTCCTTTAAGTTTCAACATGGACGATGCTCAATATCCACCGAATTACGCTCTGCATCTCATCGGCGGAGGAATGACATTTCGAAAAATCTCCGAATGGTATGACTACAACGGATTCCCTGCGCCATATATCTTCGGTGCGGCAACACGTGTGGCATATGAATACATTAACGAAGCGGTAGAAAATGGTCCCAATACCTTCCCCAATGAAGATTGTCTTCCGGATATGTTAATCTTTCAGCCCGCCGGCATGCTGTTGTTCAGTTTTGACGATGTGTCGGAGTTCTTTTCATCTACACTCAGCCTTAATGATTGGTCATATCCTGCCGCACTCACGTTTTCACCATTTGCAGTCCGCAATGCCGGACAAAACTACGTCATGAAACTTGCCCTGAATCGAGAACGGTCCATGAGCCTGTTCGTTCACTTTGGCGATTTCGCTATTCTAGGGCTATCGTTGAAAACATCCAACGAAGAGGCGATTTCCTTCGGAGCAGGAGTTGTTACAACGGGGGTCATAGACTTGCCGGAACGCAATGGCGTACGTACAAACACCATTGCTACTGGCGCAATGGCGGGCATATATTTTGATCGTAACAATTCTCTTTTGGCTTCCGCTGTGTATTCGCAGAACATTAAGAGCGTTTTCCGCCTCAACATTTATCCAGGAGTTCTTTCCAGTTCTGCAGTTTCTCCGGGGTTCTTTATTACGTTAGATCATCGAGGATCGATGATTGCCGGACTGACAGCCCAAATCCTCCCAGTGGGACTTGGAATGAAGACAACTTGGTGAGGCAATATCCTCAATTTCATACCTCTGTTTTACTCTTCTGACAAATGGCTTAGCAGGCAATTATCATTAAAAGACCATCGCGGATATTGGATTTCTAACGTTCTTCACGGAGGACTTGGTCGAAACAGGTCTTTTTGATCAGTTGGATTCCATTCGTGACCGGCCGAAGCAAATCGTTGGGAACTATATTTCGGCAAGCGTGGTTCTTTTCATTAAGAATTTCCAACGTTTAGTTCTACCCCCGATTTATCCCGTTGAAATGATGCGATAGAGTTTTTAGGTAGTGCATTACTTAATAACAATACACCATCGCAACAACCAAGGAGGGATGTATGGGCAGATTCTATTCAGGGTCCGTACCGATATTTGTGGGGTTATTCCTGATGACCGTGGCTTTCGTTCTTCTTTCGCCACACACCTATGGTCAGGTCACGACAGGGAGCATTGAAGGAACGGTCCGTGATGAAAACGGAAAACCGGCTCCGGAAGTCGAGATCGTCGCAAAGAATCAATCATCCGGCTACTATCAACTAGCCTACACGTCCGATAATGGTAAGTATCGAATCCCTTCACTTACCCCCGGCACGTATCAGATTAGGGCTTCAAATCTGAATTTTGCACCTCTCACAAAGACTGGAATCAAAGTAGAGATCGACGAAGTTTCAATCATCGACTTCTCTCTCACGTCGAAAGGCATTCAGGAGAAGGAAGTGATCGTCGAGGCCCAGGCACCTATCGTGGACACGAAGAATTCCGATCTTTCGACCGCTGTGCGACCGGAACAAATCAATTCACTTCCTCTCAACAGCCGCAATTTCCTTGAGCTTGCATCCGTCGCGCCCGGATCGAAGGTATCTGTCGGAGGTCGAGGTCCTATTACTACTGGTGCGGTCAATTCCCGATTCATCACAGCATATCTGGATGGCGGCGAATTCAAAAGCGACGGACTTGGTGGTGTACTCGGTACATCATTTGGTGTCACCACAAACATCGTTCCGGAAGACGCCATCAGCCAATTCCAGGTGATCACAAGCATGTACAAAGCGGAATTTTCAAGTGCTTCCAACGGCGTCATCAACGCCATTACGAAGACTGGTGGTAATGAAATCCACGGTAGTGCGTTTAGTTTCTTTCGTTCCGCAGGACTGAATGCTCAGGGAGTATTCGACAAGACGAAGCCCGATTACAACAGACAACAATTGGGCTTTTCGGTCGGCGGCCCTATCGTTCTTGACCAGACACACTATTTCGTTTCGTATGAGCGGGACAACATCAATAATTTCATTACCGTAAACACGGGAGGGAAGCTGAATGGAACAATCGATGGAACATTCAAGAGCCCAACTACCGAGAATCTCCTCCTGGCGAGAGTAACGCATCAGTTCAATCAGAGCAACGAACTCGACATGCGCTACCTGACTGTTGCGACAGACAATGATCCCGGCAATTTTGGAGGTGTCAGTTCCTATACCAACGGATTCAACCTGGGTTTTCGTATCAATTCATTCGTTGCGACGGATCGGTGGACGATAAACAATAACACCGTAAACGAATTCAAACTTCAATACCAACACTATTTCAAGGATGCTACTCCGGTTACGACGACTCCTGAGTATGTTTATCAGACCTTTTCCACAGGTTGGAATCCGAATCAACCTCAGAATGAGGACTACCAGAGGCTTGAACTACGCAATGATCTAACGTATATGGTATCCGATATGGCGGGGACACACGCATTCAAAGGAGGCGTTGACTTCGAACGAGAACCGCTTGCATCCAAGGCCGAGTTTGACAAAGGTGGCGTGATAGTTTTTCTTAGGGACACAAGCACAGTGCCGACACAAGGTATCGTCGGTATCGGCAATGCGCAGACGCGTTCGTTGAACTACAAATATGGGATCTATGTGCAGGACGACTGGACTGTCGTTCCAAATCTGACCCTGAATTTGGGCTTGCGGTGGGATGTCGAAACCAATATGATCGATAACAGTTATGTAAATCCGCTCGCAGGAGACACGGCATTGACAAACCACGTTCCCTCGAACTTCATCGGAAATGGGAACCGTCCGATTGACTACGGTCGTATCGCTCCCCGGATCGGATTTGCCTATGACCTTCTTGGAGACCACTCCACTGCAGTGCACGGTGGATTCGGAATATTCTACGACCGATTCATCTACAATCTCTCAAGCAATGAACAACAAAACGGTGTCTACAATATCTACACCGTCCGGTTTGGTCCGTCGGCTCCACCGACGACGAATCGGGATTCTTTGATCGCTTATGTCCAAAGGAATCTTGGTGGCGCATCGGCGCCCGGGGTATCCTTGAATCCATCCAGCATTCCATCCCCGTACACGCGACAGATTACCTTCGGCGTGAGTCATGAATTGACCCCCGATATATCTGCATCGTTCGACTATATCCAAATTCGAGGATTCAATGAATACACGACATACAATGTCAATTATCAAAAAGGGATCGGCGGGCCAAGGGTCGCCACACCACTTTTTGCAGGCGTAGCATTGCTTACCTCTGCTGGCCAATCCTGGTATGATGCATACCAATTCAGCGTCACACGGCCATATCTGGGTGATTGGCAAATGCAACTTTCCTACACACTCTCCTGGGCTGATAACACATTTGACGATCCGTTCCAAGGATACGTCTTTCAGTCCAGCATTGTGCGAGCACCGAGTTTGCAGGACGAACGTCATCACTTCGTCCTCAGCGGGATCGTCGACCTGCCGTTTGATTTTCAGCTCAGTGGTCTGATCACGCTTTCTTCACCGCATCCGTACGGACCGGCGAGTGTCGTCACTGGTAACGACGACAATGTTGACGGGACTCGCGCAGATGATTTTCCAGGCGGTGCGGCAGGAAGAAATTCTCTACGACCGGAAACGGACAAAATCAGGAATTGGTACAAGGATGTCGATTTCCGGATTACGAAGAATATCGAGATCGCACAATCTTATAAGCTCGGGTTGTTTGTAGAAGCATTCAATTTGTTCAATTGGACAAATTACGCGAGTTACTTCACCACAATGAGCGCATCCAATTTTGGTCAACCGAATGGAGCGTACCCGACTAGACAGGTGCAGTTGGGGGTCCGAGCATACTTCTAGTTTCCTCGAAGGCCTTTCGCCCATTGAAACAAAAACGCCCCAAAACTTGGGGCGTTTCTTTTATCCATCGGAATCTCAGAATCCTACTATCCATGAACATTCATGGATTAGGATGGTCGTCAAACGTTTCCAGACTTCCGACGCTCGCTTCGACTTCTTCAAGAATTTCGCACGACTTTACAACTTCCTTCATGCGTGTGTGATCGGGATACAAAGGACGATCCTCTTCAAGATGTGCAACGTGTTTTCTCACGATCTCTTTCGCTTTTCGGACTCCTACTCCGGGAACAAATTCTCTGAAATCAAGTGCTTGCGCCGCGGCAATGAACTCGATGCCCAGAATTCCATAAGCATCGTCCAGAATTTGTCGGGTCTTTATTGCCGTATTCATCCCCATCGACACAAAATCTTCCTGGTCGGCGGCAGCCGGGATGGATCCAATCGAGGCGGGCGTGGAGAGCATCCGTTGTTCCACGATCATAGTATCAGCCGTGTATTGACTCAGCATGAGTCCGGAAAACATACCGGCCCCGTTCGTCAAAAAGGCCGGGAGCCCAACGCTGAGAGCCGGATTGAGCAACCTGTTAAGTCTTCGTTCGGAGAGCACACTCACCATCGTCACTGCGGCACCCACCATATCCATGGGAAGCGAAACAGGACTTCCCTGAAAATTGGCCCCCGTTAAGGTGAGATTGTACTCGGGGAGAAATATCGGATTATCTGCAACCGCATTCAATTCAATCTCGACTTGTCGCTTGGCGTGTGCTACTGCATCGTGTGCCGCCCCGATTACCTGGGGAGAAGAGCGCATCGAATATGCATCCTGTACTTTCGTCTTGATTTTCCCTGAAAGGAGATCGCTTCCTTTGATACAAGTCAGAATCGCTTGTGCGCTCCGAATCGCGCCGGGAAAACCGCGCAGATTGTGCAGACGCACATCGTACGGTTTCATGTTGGCGAAAAGCGCTTCCAATGACATTGCGCAGGCAATCTCCGTTTGCTTCAGCCATCGATTGATGTCATAAAGCTGTAGGGCGGACATGGACGTCATCAGATTCGCGCCGTTGATTGCAGCCAACCCATCCCTTGCGTGTAATCCCGGAATCGGAATGCCGGCCTTTTCCATTGCAGCCTTTCCCGGAAGTTTTTCACCACGAAAGTAAGCCTCCCCTTCCCCCATCAACAACAGCGCAATTTGTGACATCGGTGCAAGATCTCCACACGCCCCGACTGAACCTCTTTGACACACGACCGGAGTGACTCCTTTGTTGAGCATGTCCACCAAGGTCTGCGTTATCTCCGGCCTGCAGCCGGAATTACCGTGCGCGTGAACGTTTACTCTGCTTGCCATCGCCCCGCGGACACATTCAATCGGGGCGGGATCGCCAATTCCTGCTGCGTGATTGTAGATAAGGAATCGTTGAAATTGTTTCACCTGTTCATCATCGAGCACAATCTCGGAGAACTCACCGATCCCGGTGTTTGTACCATACATGATTTCGCGGGCACGAAGTTTTTCCTCAAGCATGAGCCGGCACGCTTTGATTCGATTCAGGGCTTCAGAATGCAATTCGACTTTCTCATTGTGGCGCGCGACCTGGACGAGTTGTTCCACCGTGAGTCCGGATCCCTGTAATACAATCGACATATTCTACTCCTTCGGTTCGAAAGCAATTTCGGACGATGACGACAGTGGTATCATGAATCGGCGGTCAGAAATCTCCTTCAATCCCTATGTGAACCCTGCGCAGTTCGTAGTAAGCGCTCGGATCTCCCAATTCTCCTCCGACGCGCCCGTTCGAATCAATCCATCGCACATTGGCCCTGTTGAACAAATTCGTGACATCGGCATACACGGTGATTCCGAACCTCTCTTCTTCTCCGAATGTGAACCTTCGAGAGAGCTTTACGTTCACCATGAGGACATCAAACATCCGCCTGTTGTTGGGCACGAAGTCCTTCGTCGAATCAATGGATGTGAGGCCATCCCTCGTCGGGAAATACGTGTACGGTCGCGGACTATTGTAGAGCAAAACCCAGTCACTTCGGATGTTTCCGGGAAGCCTATATTCGACATCTGCTTTTATCGTATGCTTCTGATCCCAGCTCAACGGGTATGCAACCGATGGAACCGGGAAGCCCCATTGAGCATACTGAATTCCCTGGTTTGCATACTCACTCAAACCCTGCGTTACCATGTAACTGTAGGAAACACTTCCTGATAGGCGCGGATCATTCTGCCGGGTCAGGACAAATTCAAGTCCGTATGCCGAGGCCTGGGCGTTGTTCACATACGATGCAAATCCATAATCTCCGGCCGACTTGCTGTCGAAGGGAATAAGAGTATTTGCGTCTATCTGATTTCTGAATTGTTTGTTGAAATACGTAATCGAGGCAACAGTGTTTTCATTGATTTCGCGCTTAAGACCGAGTTCCCATGCGATCGTCCGTTCAGGCTGAAGATCAGGATTCCCGGCGAGGACGTTTCTTGACTGTGCCTGGAGGCCCCGAAGGACTTGAGGATTGATCCCCGAGTACAGATAGTCGAACAACGGATACTGAAAGTAAAAGCCGAAGTTGATAAAGAAAAAAGTCCGCTCTACCATGGGGGCAGACAATGAAATGCGTGGACTCAACTGCTGCTTGACGGTAGTCCGCACCGATCCTGTTTTGACGGAATCAAATTGAGAACCTTTAACCGGGATGTATTCGACAAGGGGACGGTTCGCTGTGGGATCCAAAAAATCCCAACGGATTCCGAAGCTTAGATTCGATCCATCTTCATTGTGCTGGACCTTGTCCTGCACAAATACACCGCCAGAGCGTGGGAAATAATGATACGTGTTGCTGTAGTTCAACAAAGGGGCATCCAGGACCGGCTTGCCGAAATACGTTGTCTGCGGTTCGTATTTTAATAGATCGGTATTGATTTCGTACTGGTTGATATCGACTCCTGCCTTGACCACGTGCCGATCCCCGATCTCCGCAGTGATTTCCCCTTTAAGATTATACACTCTTTGATTGGATTCCGCCCACCATGCTCGCTGACCTGTCACGATGTATTGCAGAAAGAAGTCATACTCATACGGTCTGGTGGAGAGATCACTCTTGAGTTCGGGTCCAATATGGCTTCTCTGGTAAAATTGACTGAGGCTGACCGTATAGAAAACATTCTCGGAGGCAGTTCCGGAATTTACAAGAGCAATCCTATAGGAATCCCGAGCCCGAGCCGGCAATCCGGCAAGATTATAACGCCAGCTGTATTCGTAGTCTTGCCAGCGTTCAAAGGAATAGATGCCCTGCAAGCTCCACCGGCTGGACGGAGAAGCGACAAAATCCAATTTCGTAAAGCCTTTTATCTGTTTGCTGATGGGAGATGGAAAAAAATTCTGGAAATCCTGCCACCATCGAGTATCCGAGACACCGAATACGTTCGCCGTGAAATAATAGAGACGATTTTCAAGCACAGGACCGTTAGCGGACAACTCGAGTTCCGTTGCCCGATTCTGCTGCTTATTCCAACTTCCGGGTATCCAATCGTCGCGTTCCAATCGTACGCCAATTGCACTCTCGTTGCCTCCAGTTTTCGTTATGACGTTGACCGCACCAGACTGTGTGTTTCCATATTCGGCATCCAGCCCACCGGTAAGGACGGTTACATCACTTATGGAACTTTTCGGAATGTCTGTCCCAAGTCCTCCTCCGATGACATCCTGCACTGGAATCCCATCAATCAGATAAACCGTGCCGTTCGTACTTCCGCCACGGACATTTCCTTCGAGCGTAGTTCCCGGTTGAAGAGTCAAGACTTCGCTGAATGTGGCGATGGGAAGTTTTTCGACCTTTTCGCCTCCGATGGTAAATGCGGTTGCAGCAAGATCTTTTTGAATGAGAGCCCGTTGTGCCACAATCTCGACAGGTTGGAATTCAACCGCTCCCACTTCAAGCGACACATTGAGTCGGGTTCTAAGATCAGGAGAAATGACGACGTTCTTCATGATCAACGATTTGTACCCGATAATGCTGAAGCGAACGTCGTATTGTCCTCCACGAACATTCGGGATCCGGTATGAACCATCAGCGTTCGAGGTGGTTCCATACTGTGTCCCAATGAGAAATACGTTCACTCCGACGATGGGTTCTTTTGAGAGCTTATCAACAATCTTGCCTTCCAGTATACCGGTGATCCCGGCCAGACTGGGCGGGCTCGAAAGAATCCACAGAATGATGAACAGCGCAAAACTTCTATGTTTATGAATGCTCTGCAATTGTATTCTTGTGCTGAACAATGAGCGCAAGCTGTAAATCGGAGTCAAGAGACAACCGCTTGATTTCTAAATCGGGATACAGTCTCTCGGACTCACAAAACTATCGAACTGTTGAATCTGAAAGCTGAGTTGTGACTGGGCATACCCCAAATTGGAATAGAGTCTGGCTTTTCCGGCAATGGTAAATGACTCCGGAAGTGATATAAGACGCTGTCTGCACGTCCTGTCGACGCGATAATCAAAGAAATAGGACGGAAGACTGAGGCCGGAGTCATCTGTGAAATCCCAGATTACTTGGATCTCCGCAAAGTCTCCGGGGTTGATGGTCAGCGTGTTTTTGGCAGGGTCATAAGTTCCGTGAATCAGATTGAGAGCGGAGAGCTCAAAAGTCTTATGGACAGAAGTATCCCGGTTCGAAGTAATGACGATTTTTCCCGTTAAACTCATCCGGTCACTCAATGTCTCATCGAAGCGGTTGTAAATGAATAGGTCAACGATGACGTTATTGTTATTTTGATCATAGCGGTAAAACTGTTGAAGTTGAACGAAGAAAAGACCTGATGGGTCCTGGCGAGGAGGAAGTGCTTCATCGCACGATATCGAGAAGACAACGATGACAACCAAGGGGTGGATCCAACTGAGACGCATGAACGGTATCGGAAGATTTAATGGGATTGCGTCAACATATGGGCAGCGTGGCAACCATCAATTGCTCAGTGCA
Source organism: uncultured Ignavibacteriaceae bacterium (assembly GCA_964579855.1). Lineage (GTDB taxonomy): Bacteria > Bacteroidota > Ignavibacteria > UBA10030 > UBA10030 > JADGQA01. The sequence goes on from CAZOIM010000014.1 coordinate 16,034, forward strand.
CCATGCCAATATGCTGGCTGTGCACTGTTGGAAGACGGCCTTTGTGATGAAGTGTCACTCAGTAAAGACTGAACCTAAATACGTCCGGATTTTCCGAATGAATTCATCCTTGTTGAGCGGCTTGATCATGACTTCATTGGCACCGCTTCGTTTTGCTTCGTCGGAATCCGTTGGCGCCTGGAGGGCTGTAATAATAATAATCGGCGTATTCTTCGTCTGTTCGAGTTCACGCAATTTGCGACAAACAGCGTAGCCGCTGAGACCAGGCATCATGACATCGAGCACGATCAAATCCGGCTTTACGCTCGCCACTCGTTCCAGCGCCTCCCGGCCGTCGGAAACGACATCCACATCAAATCCATCATTCGTGACCCACCACTTCACCATCAATTGGACTGAATCGGTGTCTTCAACGATGAGAACCTTTTTCCTTTTGGGGTCAATCATGAGTCAAAACAATTCCGCAATCGAACAACAAAGGCCAGGCATCTAGGATGTGGCCAGAGGATGCGCACCGATCGAGCCCTAAAATGGCAGATCAGTTTCTTTTGCCGCCGGTCCCGGTGAGGTCGGCGTGCTCGTATTCCCTGTCATCGTTCGGTATTCCTGGAGCGCGAGTTCGGTAAGCTGTGCTTTCAGATCCTTCGGCATAATTACCTTGTCCCACCACTTGCCGTTTTGATCCTTTTCGCTCGGCATGCCGACAAACAATCCTGTAGCCGACTGAGCCACCTTGAAACCTTTGATTGTAATGGAGTCGCCGGTCTCAACATCGAAAAAAGCTTTTAAGGCCGAGGTTCCCGTAGCGAGACGCATGTTCAGTACTTTCATATCATTCTGCGATTATATGGTGAGTGCTGGTGATTTCTTTGCGTCAATGTAACAATAAAAACTGCACCAAGCAATTCTTCGGAGTTACAGACTAAATTTTGCATATTGCTTTGCAGATGAACACTGATAGAATGATATTCCCTGTCGACGAAGTCATGCCCGATCTTCTTCGGGCACTCGATTCGTCGAACCTCGTCGTTCTTTCGGCGCCTCCGGGGGCAGGAAAGACTACTCGCGTTCCAATCGCTCTGTTGAATCACGGCGTTCTCAACAACGGGAAAATGTTGATGCTCGAGCCACGCCGACTTGCCGCTCGACGTGCAGCAGAATTCATGTCCGCACAACTCCACGAGGACGTGGGCAAGACCATCGGATTTCGAATCCGCGGAGAAAACAGATGCAGCTCGAACACTCGTATCGAAGTGGTCACGGAGGGAATCCTGACTCGCATGCTTCAGCGCGAACCGGACGTACACGATGTGCAGCTGATCGTGTTCGATGAATTCCATGAACGGAGCATACACGCCGACCTTGGGCTTGCGTTTTCCCTTGATGTCCAGAAACATTTGCGGAACGATTTACGCATTCTCATAATGTCGGCAACTCTCGATGCCGAGCACACAATCAGCGTCTTGGGCAAGGTTCCCGTCGTGGAGAGCAAAGGAAAGCTCTATCCGATCGACACCCGGTATTCGAAATTCTCTTCTGAGAAACCACTCGACATAAGGATCACTGATGTAGTTCAACGCGCACTTGCGAACGATGAGGGGGACATACTCGTGTTTCTTCCGGGCTGGCGGGAAATCCAACGAACGGAGCGTGCTCTTTCAGAACGAACATTGCCTGAGGGAGTTATCCTGCACACCCTGCACGGTGAATCACCGATAGCAGCTCAGAATTCCGCATTGGCCCCGGCACCACCGGGAAAAAGGAAAGTTATCCTCTCAACCAATGTGGCGGAAACCAGCCTCACGATCGAAGGAGTGCGCGTGGTCGTGGACTCCGGCCTCGTTCGGGCCGCAAGGTTCGATCCGCGAAGAGGAATGTCTGGCCTCATTACGCTCCCCGTTTCCAAAGCTTCGGCTGACCAGCGTCGAGGACGCTCCGGTCGACTTGCCCCGGGCGTCTGTTACCGCTTGTGGACGGAAGCAGAGCATGAGCGGCTCTCCGATTTTTCCCAGCCGGAAATCAAGTCGGCAGATCTGGCCCCCTTAGCCCTGGATCTTGCGCAATGGGGAACGCCAAATGGCGAGAACCTCCTCTTTCTCGATCCTCCCCCACCAACCAATCTTCAACAGGCTCAGGAGGTACTTCGCAATCTCGAAGCAATCGATCAAAAAGGATTTGTTACTGCAGTTGGACGTTCGATGACCGAACTGCCAATTCATCCGCGGCTTGCTCATATGATAATGCGAGCGAAATCACTCAGAATTGGCGGAATGGCTTGTGAGATTGCGGCTCTTCTTGAAGAACGCGATCTGTTTGCCGGACAGAGAGACGCCGATGTGGACTTGACTTCCAGGTGGATGGACCTTCGCAACGCAAAGGGAAATATCCATGACAAGATAGCGTCCCAGGCACGGCGGTTAAGAGAAATCGCGGCTATTACCGGAGACAAGTCGGATGGTTCCAATATCGGGCTGCTTCTTGCGTTCGCTTACCCAGATCGCATTGCCAAACGTCGCGATAAGAGTGGCAGCGCCTACCTTATGGCTTCGGGAATGACGGCGATACTTCCAGCAGGAAGCGCTTTGGCTCGCAATGAGTATTTGTCGATTGCCGAATCGGACACCGTGGGCGCAAGCGTTCGGATTTTTCTCTGTGCACCGATTACCTTGGAGGAATTGAATGAGTCCTTCGGAGAAAAGATTGTATCCGAAGAAGTAGTTAAATGGGATCCTGCCAATAAGAGAGTCGAGGCAAGTTCAGTCAAGCGGCTTGGCGCAATCGTTCTCTCAGAAAGACCGATCACAAACGATGATGAACGTATTGTGTCCGCGATGATTGAAGGAGTTCGTTCGATGGGTTTGCACGTTCTCCCGTGGAACAGGGAATCTCAATCGTTGCGGGAGCGGAGCGAATGGCTTCGCACCAATGGGCTCGTACCTGCTGAGTGGCCCGATCTTAGTGAGCCGACATTGACTGCTTCACTGGACGTTTGGCTGAGTCCATATCTTTCGGGGATACGTCAACAAAGTCACCTGGCTAAACTCAATCTCTTCGCTATTCTCTCGGCACTATTTTCCCACCGGCAGTTTCAGGATCTGGAAGACCTTGCCCCTCAAAGACTGAAACTCCCGAGCGGAACCTCTGCACTCATTGACTACAGTGCGGGTGACCAAGTTGTTCTTGCGGTCCGTCTGCAGGAAATGTTCGGGCAAACAGACACTCCGAGGTTAGGTCGCGGAAAGGTCCCTTTGGTAATCCATTTGCTCTCACCTGCGAAGCGTCCGCTGGCGGTAACCCAGGATTTGAGAAGCTTCTGGCAGAACACCTATCCTGATATTCGCAAACAATTGAGGGCCAAGTACCCCAAACATGTATGGCCCGACGACCCATTAGGTGCCGTCCCTACAAACCGAACGAAAAAATACTCAAATAGTGTAAGACAGAGGAATGAAACGAGGTAATATCGGTATGATACAAAATCCGATATACGTTTTCAGTATCAGCGTAAAGTTCGTAGTGGGGCTTATTGTGGCGGGTGTAACGTCTTGAAGCTGCTCAGTTCGAATGAATTCCTGGAAGTGACAAAGAGAGAATGATCACTTTTTCGGTTTCTTCGGAGCTCCGGCCAATTTGGTGATGTTTCGTTTGTGTGTCTTGTTCGTCGCGGCAACGGCCAATTTTAGAACCGGCAGGTGCTTCTGAGCAATTTCCTGGGGCGGCCAATGCATCACGAGATAACGCTTGTCTACTGTAACCCGGTTCCAAAGTCTCGGTTCAGTGGGATTCAATTTCTTCCATTCGCGTATCAGAATTTTAGCCCAAGCGGGTGTTGGAATACTGGAAAGGTCGAAATATACCTCATAACGTGAGTCTACGTTTTCCGTCTCCCTTGTGAGGTCCCGGTTTAGGCCGATTATTCTAATTTCTGACGTTGTGTCGATCATTGAAGGATTACGACTAAGTTGGACATTTACTGGCATCATTCCTTTTTCCCAAATTCGATCTGCGACGAGCATAGAGCCTGCGTGAACTGAAATTCTATTTGACACCCCGTTAAATTGGGAATTGTCTTCGTGAACACTGACTTGACGTCTGTTGAAGAAGGCGAACTCCCTCGAGGATGTTTCTGTGATGTATGGTCATTCAGCAAGTTCGCGATCCTCCCTTGTCAGCACAAATTGGTGCTTCCACCAGCAATATTCTTATTTATCGACACTTTCTTCTTGAACCACATCAACTCGACCCATCGCTTGAATGTCCACCAACTCGGCGTGGTACTACGGGCCAAAAGGGTGATTCTTGAGAGCATTCCCGATTTTTCTTCTGTCAATTGTTCCTCCTTGAGATAAAAAGGCTTGGCTGCCGTCTCCAGCGCATCCGGTCTCACGTCTCAGACGTGCCCGGAAAGCGCAAGAGCGTAGCCAACTTGATGCTTTGAAGGAAACAGCGCGAACTTGTAGAATCGAGGTAGGCTTACGACGATGAGCTGTTAGATCGGTTGACGTCTGCAAGCCTAATCGAGCCTCATCACAAGCCATTGTGTGATTGCAGAGCGTCCTAAACTGGTGAGTATAGGATAGTCACTTTCCGCTTCAATAGCAAGACATATATCATCTACTTTCCAAGCAACTAAAGCCATTGGCCTACGGATCTTGCGCGGAATCTCTACAACTTGTCATTTACTCGTTCTCCAATTTGTTGTAGATTCCATGGAATACCAGAATTGACACACGAGAGACAGAACGATGAATTCAAATTTTTCATCACAGAAGGTTGGACTCGTCGGAACGGGTCTGGTTGGTTCTTCATTCGCTTATGCACTCATGATTCGGGGTTTGGCTACGGAGCTTGTCTTGGTCGACAAGAATGCCGAAAAAGCCATTGGTGAAATGATGGATTTCAACCATGGGCTCTCATTCACCAAACCGATGAAGATTTTTGCCGGTGATTATTCCGACCTTGCCGGGGCAAAAATTGTTGTGATTTGCGCGGGTGCCTCTCAAAAACCAGGTGAGACACGTCTACAACTCCTCGGAAGGAATGCCCAGGTTTTCCGATCCATCATTCCCAACGTGATCAAACACAATCCCGGAGGCATAATTCTCATTGCTACGAATCCGGTCGATATCCTGACGTATATTTCCCTCAAAGAGTCGCACTTTCCCCCATCGCGCGTAATCGGCTCCGGCACGATCCTCGATACTTCGCGGTTCCGCTTCCTTCTTGGCCAATACTATGGTGTGGATACTCGAAGCGTCCATGCGTATATCATTGGAGAGCACGGAGACAGCGAGATACCTCTTTGGAGCCTGGCAAATATCGGAGGCGAGCGCCTCCAGGAATTTGCTCCCCTGAGTAACAGGAACTACGACCAGGTGGAAATGAACAAATTGTTCGAAAGCGTCCGCGACGCCGCATACGAAATTATCAAACGTAAAGGATCCACATACTACGCTATTGGCCTGGGTCTTCTCTCGATTGTTGAGGCAGTTCTCGGTGATTACCGCTCTGTTCTTTCCGTGTCAACCCTGATGACCGGGCAGTATGGAGTAAAACACATTTGTATGAGCCTGCCCTGCGTGGTCGGAGAGAACGGTGTCGAAGAAATTCTTACCCTCAATCTCAGCTCTGAAGAAGAGGAGGGTTTTAGGGCGTCGGCGCTGAAACTAAAGACAACGCTCGCATCATTGGAGGGTCAATAAGGTCAACGGAGATCTTTGAACCATAGCAAAAAGAGGCCATTTTGCCACATTTTTGTGGGTGTCAAGATTCCATTAGGAATTGATTTGGAGATTGTCTACATTGCACACGTCAAAAAACAGTACACCGTCACTACCTCCATGTGGAGAGCTTCTAGTTACCTGCTGATGAACCGTACGAATCCTTCCAAGGTCGCTACACCATCAAACAGTACAAGCTCGAATGCTTCTAATCTGATGAGCTCAGAGTAGACTGGCGTACAACCTTGCCCAACGGTTAGTTGGGTTAACACAAAACGAAAGGATTTGTTCCATGGAAAAAGGAACAGTCAAATGGTTCAACGCAGCAAAGGGTTTCGGTTTTATTTCACGCAGTGGAGGCGAAGATGTATTCGTCCACTTCAAGTCGATCGTCGGTGACGGCTACAAGAGCCTGAACGAAGGCGACCCCGTGGAATTTAACGTCGAACAAGGCCCAAAAGGTCTTCAGGCGACGAACGTATCCGTGGTAAAATAAATTTGGTTCGATGTTCAGTTGTAGAACCAGAAACCCCGCTTACGCGGGGTTTTTTGTTTTGACGAGTCTGGAAGATATTCTTCAGATTTCAAAGCAAACATTTCGCAACTCCCGTTATCACGACCCGTAAACACAGCGAGTCCTTTCCGACAACTTGCCGCGTCTTTTCTGCAATGAATGTTCCGTGAATTCCGAATTTTTTCTCAATACGATCGACCTTTGCCGCTATTACCAGCGCGGCCCGCAGACTGTCCGTGCGCTTGATGGTGTAACAATTGGCGTGAGCAAAGGAGAATTTCTGGGGATCGTCGGTTCTTCGGGATCAGGCAAAACCACCCTTCTCAATTTGCTTGCGGGACTCGATACCCCGACCTCGGGCTCAGTCGAGCTCAACGGCATTCCGCTCACATCGATGACGCGACGACAACTTTCCGCATATCGTGCGCACAACGTCGGCATGATCTTCCAATCGTTCAACCTCATATCGCATTATACCGCACTCCAGAATGTTGAGACAGCACTCTATTTCAATGGGACGACACCGTCCGAACGGCGACGACGTGCCGGAGAAATTCTTGAACAACTCGGGCTTGCAGACCGTATGACGCATCGTCCTGCGGACCTTTCTGGAGGAGAACAACAACGAGTTGCTGTTGCACGTGCCATCGTGAAGAAGCCCGAAATTCTCTTTGCCGACGAACCGACCGGGAACCTGGACCTTGAGAATGCCGAGCAGCTTACCACTCTTCTTCGGACTCTGAACGGTGAAGGGCTCACGATCTTCCTTGTAACACACAATTTGGACATGGCACAACAGTTCACTCGCAGAACGATTCGTATGCAGTATGGCCACATCGTGATGAGCGGTGCAACTCCACACCAAACTCCCTCTCTGCCGTGACCATTCGGGACCTTATCGTCATTGCCACCGGAAATCTGTGGCGCATGAAGCTCCGGACATTTCTGACGACTGCCGGAGTCCTCATCGCCATCGCCGCTTTCGTCTCCATGCTTTCATTTGGCGCGGGAAATCAGGAGCAAATCAACAACGAGTTTAACAAGCTTGGCCTCTTCTCGACGATGCAGGTCTACCCGAAGAACAAAGAGAATATTTCGGATACGATGCAAACCGCAGTTCTCGATCAACAAGCCCTCGAACGGCTCGCCATGGTTCCGGGCGTGAATATTGTCTATCCGTATGATGCATTCTCGGTGACAGCAAAGCTCGGAGACTCGTCGCTTTCTGCCAAGGCGCAAGCATTGCCGATCGCCGCTGTGCGAACAAAACTGTTTTCGAATCTGAGTGCGGGAAAGGCGTTCGACAGCAGCGATTTCAGAAAAGCCATCATTTCATCGGATTTCGTTAAGAAGGCGGGTTTCACCAATCCCGACTCGGTTATTGGGAGAATGCTCGTGCTTTCTGTTCGAGTGTCAGTTATCGATAGCGGGTTGGCGCATATCCTGGTTGATCGAGGTGAGACAGTCCTTGATCGAGTCCGAAAAATTCAATTGGATTCGCTCGTCAACAGACAATACCGTGCAAAAGTGCTCAGGACTGAGGTGAACGAGACAATGAGGCGGTTCTTGAATGGATTTATCAATGCTCAATCAGTAGTCAACGACACACTCATCGTGTGCGGCGTACGTGGGCCTGAAAGGGTTGGAAGATTGAAAATTGAATCGATCATTATTCCAGCAGCAACGGCCGCCCGATTCAGCTCGAGTGGATTCAGCGGGAATCCATCGGATATTTTCTCAGCAATGAGCAGCGGAACTTTGTTCGACAGAACAGGCGACGGCAATGGAAAATCCTACAATCAAGTAACGATCGACTTTGACCCAAAAGTGATCTACAAGGGTATCAAAGATTCGGTTGAGGCGATGGGATTCAGAACATTCAGCTTTGCGGAGCAGTTTGAACAAATCCAGAGAGCGTTCCTTTATCTCGATCTTGCCCTCGGCGTCATAGGCCTGATCGCTCTCTTTACGGCGTCACTTGGTATTGTCAACACGATGGTTATGTCGATCACAGAGCGAAGGAGGGAAATTGGAGTTCTTAAATCCTTGGGGGCCGATGAAACGGATATACGATGGCTATTCCTCGTTGAATCGGGCGTGATCGGCGTTATGGGAACGGTTGCGGGTATTGTGACAGGTTGGGTCATCACTCGGGTTGTCTCGGCGATAGCCCAGGCGTATATGAAAAATCAGGGAATCCCTCCGGTGGATGTGTTTGCACTTCCGGCGTGGCTGATCTTCATTGCACTTGGGGTAGGGGTTGGCGTAAGCATCGTCGCAGGGTTCTATCCGGCGGCCCGAGCTGCAAGAGTTGACCCTGTAGAGGCACTTCGTAACGACTAAATCTCACTCGCGACAGTATCCAAAGCTGGATTCAAAAGACGACTTCGCTGTTCACCACTTACGACCGCCGCCACCGCCACTTCTATTTCCACCGCGGTTTCCACCGTCGAATCCGCCGCGTGATGATCGTTCCGGACGAGGACGGGCTTCATTGACATCCATGGATCGTCCCTTGAACTCTTTTCCGTGCAAGCCTGCAATAGCGGCTTCGGCTTCTTTCTTTTCCGGCATTTCAATGAACGCAAACCCTTTGGGAACGCTGTTGTACTTATCTTTCACGACTGTGACTTCATCGACTTTGCCGAAGGGCTGAAACGCTGCTTCCAAATCTTCTTTTGTTACTTCTTTGGACAAATTACCGACGTAAAGGCGCAAGGCTCTCTCCTTCTTAACGAACTAATTGTGCTTGTTCAGCAATTGAAACGCAGGGTTTAGCCCCTCAACGACAATTGCGTCAACCGAATCAAAGTACGGTAAGTATGTGGGTATTCCTAATGCTTTCTGCGGTGCCGATGACCCTACTTCGGAGTCACAAAGAGCTGCACAAAAAACCTCACGCCATTCGCCCATTCGAAGAGCCACACCTCCAACCATTTCAGAGGATTCCAAACATAGCGATACCACTTCCGCCAGATGTTTTGAGCATATCCACGTGATTGTCCGTTCGCGAATGGATTCCGCTTTCTTAGCCATAGAGCGGTGACCGAAGGCACTCTAACCTGCGGCTTGTCGATGTGCAGTTTTTGATAGACAGCGACGAGTTCCTTTGCTTTCAAATCCCGCCAATCGTTGATCCCCTTCCTGGTCTTTTCTACAAGATCCTGGAGTGCTTCCTCGATCTCGCTCGTAGGTCTGCTGCGAAGCCAGACTTCTTCGAGCTGGAAATACAGTGCTCCAATTTTCCAGAGTCGCACGACGATAGTTCTTAGCCGGCCCCACCAGAATGGGATGAATGCTTCCTGCGGGAATCCTGATCGACGATCGGTCCTGCGTCTGACCGACCAGAACCCACAATTCATCGGATGCAAACGTTCTATCCTCGAGGCATAGAGATACCACATGAAGAACGACATTCGGTCCCAATACAACCGTCGATTGTTGCGCCAAAGCTTGAGGATATTCACCATGTGATCCGTTGAATAGAACTGTTCCCAGGTCGTCAGGTACGAGGACCATAGTTCTTCACGGGTCATACCATCCGGCGCAACTGCGACGTGAGCGGAGTCGTAGGTATTGAAATCCGGATCCATCCAGCGTCCTTCCTTCGTCCATCGTTGGTGATCCTTCGAACCGGGGAGAGGGGTGAGAATGTAGAATGATGCGGCATCGAACATCATATTCTGGAGCTCGGCGATGTCTTCCTTGAGGCTTGCGGGGGTATCGAATGGTAGTCCCAGAATGTATCCGGCCTGGCACGTAATACCAAGGGAGTGGCAATGCGCAACGAGGTCTTTATATTCGTTCACCTGATTCTGAAACTTTTCCTGCGAACGGAGGTTCTTACGGTTCACGCTCTCCACACCGAAAAACACTTG
>CAZOIM010000014.1:26245-30354 GCA_964579855.1 uncultured Ignavibacteriaceae bacterium
ACCACTTGTTTCGGCTCCCGAAATCGCATGGTTCTTCCCTGCACATTGATGATGGTGCAGAAGTCGCACGTGAAAACGCATCCACGACCGGTGTCGATGGTCGAAAACCTTGAAGCAAAATTCGTAAACTCCTCCTCAGTGATGCGGGGAGTCGGCAGATTCTCGAGATTGGGAGTAGGGGTAAGAAAGTTATAGAGAGGTTTCGCCGTTCCGCGAACGACATCCTCAACAACAGTTGGCAGGCGTCCACCCTCCACTTCTCCCGCAACCAATGTGATTCCCAATTCCATCGCCCCTTTGAGATCGTCCGTGAGACCAATCATGGAGAGCATGCCGCTTACGTGGAAGCCACCTATCAGGACAGCAATGTTATGCGGAAGAAATCGCGACGACAGATCAAGAGCTCGTGGGAATTGATTCGATTGAACTCCGGCAAGCATGACAATTGACTTGACACCAGGGACTTTCGAATCCTTGATAATATCGTTTATGGGAACCCAATCGATCGCTTCGTCGTACTTTCGGACGCGGAGTGAAATTCCATCAAAGAAGGGATAGTGCGCAAGATCGCTGGCGAGCGTACCCAACTGGGTAAGTGTGTTGCTGCGGATGACTCCTACCTTCGTTTTTATCGGATAGCCATCGTCTGTATAATTCGTGGCGCGAATGAGAGTGACCTGGAGTTCACGAATTCCATACTCTCGAATCGTCTTTCCATCCGTCTGAACGCCAACCTGTGAGATTGCCTCAAGCAACTCTTCCATATTGCCTCCTTCTCCACCGTTATTCCCGATGAACCTACCCGCCCCGTCGCTGGCGTCCTATGGTTTCTGTAATTCGTGAATTTGAATTTCTCATTTTTAAGATAGCGGAACCACATAGAAAATCAAGCAAGAAAAGGGATTAATTCCTCAAGCCGAGGGAACCCCTCAATGTTTTCAGTGGTTTTACAGTAGGGTGCCAATTGAAATGACACTGGAGCCAGACCAATCAACTAAACTTGCTGAGGATTTCTTGTCCTCCATTTCCGCCTCTTGATCGTTTCCAAAAAGATGGTTGAATTCACCGGCGGTGTTCAAGGCAGACCGAAAAGAAGAATCTTTGCTATATTTGCGTAGAATCTGAGGAACTCCGCGATCGGGGAATCTCTTCACAAAGACTATCAGAGAGTCATTGATAAAGGAAAAATCGTGAATCAAAGCAATCAATTTCAGGAATTCGCTGCAACGCTTAAAGCAAAACGCGACAACCATGCGCTTGGCTACCAACTGAAAAAAGGGACTCAGGCCTTTGTCGACAACCTCCTTGCAATTCTTTTCCCCCACTTCTGTCAGGAGGGCCTTTTTACGACAACTGAGATCGAATCACGACTTGTCCTCCTTGAACGCGACCTCAAGGAATTGCTGACGCCACTTCTGCGAGATACAAAACTATCAATTGAGGAAACGGCGCGCTCATTTCTCCATAGGGTTCCCCAGATCCACGACAAATTATGGTTGGACGCGGAGGCAATATTCAAAGGAGATCCGGCGGCCGAGAGCATAGACGAAGTGATTCTTGCCTATCCGGGATTTACTGCGATTGCCGTGTATCGATTCGCTCACGTGTTCTACCACTTGCACGTGCCAATATTTCCACGGTTGCTCACTGAATATGCCCACCAGACGACTGGCATCGACATCCATCCTGGAGCAACAATCGGCGATTCGTTCGCGATCGATCACGGGACTGGTATTGTAATCGGAGAATCGACAATCATCGGCGACAACGTCAAAATGTATCAGGGAGTAACGCTCGGAGCTCTCAGCGTCGACAAGGCGCTCGCAAAATCGAAACGACATCCGACCATCGAAGACGGCACCGTGATCTATGCTCAAGCTGTCATTCTTGGAGGAGACACAATCGTCGGAAGGGACAGCGTTATCGGCGGAAACGTATGGCTCACGGAAAGTGTCCCGCCGTTTTCCTACGTCCACCAGGAGAGTAAAGCAACGATTCGGCAAAAAACAGAAAAAGAAGGCACAATCAATTTTTCAATATGATGAAAGGGGAATTATGAAGGCAAAAGACATTCTTGAAACTATTGGCAACACCCCTCACGTTCGAATCAACCGGCTCTTTGGAAGCAAAGAAGTTTGGATGAAATTGGAGCGGTCAAATCCCGGCGGGAGTATCAAAGATCGGATAGGACTTTCAATGATCGAAGACGCTGAACGGCGCGGAATACTGAAACCGGGAAGCGTCATCATCGAACCGACTTCCGGCAATACCGGCATCGGCCTTGCGATGGTCGCGTCAGTCAAGAAGTATAGGATTATCCTTGTCATGCCGGACTCCATGTCCATAGAACGTCGAAGGCTGATGACTGCATACGGCGCCCAACTGGAGCTAACACCGAGAGAGAAAGGAATGAAAGGAGCGATCGAGCGAGCGACCGAGTTATCCGCGGCAACAAAAAATTCTTGGATTCCACAGCAATTCGAAAACGAAGCAAATATTGAAATCCATCGGAAAACTACCGCGAAGGAAATTCTAAATGACTTTCCAGAAGGATTTGATATGCTGATCACAGGCGTCGGCACTGGAGGTCATATTACTGGGGTCTCGCAGATTCTCAAAAAGCAGTTTCCTCATCTCAAAGTCTTTGCCGTTGAACCCGCACTTTCCCCTGTGATCAGTGGCGGAAAGCCGGGTCCCCACCCACTGCAGGGTCTTGGCGCCGGATTCATCCCGAAAAACCTCGATACGAAGCTTCTGGATGGCGTGGTTCAAATTACGAAGGAAGAAGCGTTTGATTTTGCCCAGCGATGTGCACGCGAGGAGGGAATTCTTGTGGGTATTTCAACGGGAGCCGCGCTCGCCGCAGTCTCAAAGAAACTTCCGGATTTGAAGGTCGGCGGAAAAATACTGACCTTCTGTTACGATACCGGCGAGCGATACCTTTCGATTGAAGGTTTGTTTCCCTGATTGATGGTCGTTCACGAGTTGCAGCCTGGGATGTTCGAACCGGGATGTTTTCCTTCGAATGCGCACCAAATAGCGGGATTTTATAAACGCTATTTCGAGGAATCGACGTTGGGTTCCTTCTGTGGCGCGTTTGCCTTGTCTACTTCCTGTTTAAGAACATAGGCGAATACTCCGAAGGCGCGTACGGCCTGCGACTGGGCGTGGACCGTCCCGACTTCATCGACGCCGTACCCTATCTCACCACCGTTCGGACTCCATCCATTTCTTATCGCGTCATCTGAATAACGGTGGAGTGTCACCGTTGCCGTGCCGTGATGATTTGTCCAAACATGTTCCAACATCTTCTCTAGTTTGTCCGGGACGTCCGGCAATTCAGTTGGCGCGATTTCATAGGCATCGACAATAAAGTTGACAAATGCTCCGTTTCCGTCCATCCGGATCTGGTAGAAATCCTGGCCATCAACCCAGCCATTCGCAGGGTCCATGATGCGTTTTGCTGTCGCGACCGCAATATCTTTGTACTTCGGATTGCCCGTCATCGTATAGAGTGAAGCGCCAATCGAGCAGCAGCCTGCTCCCATCCACGGAAATTGTCCGCCGACAAAAGTCGGCCCTTCTTTCGGTTTCCAGACGCCATCTCCCTTGTAGAACAGTTTTTCTATCCCCGGATACTTCGAGTCGCCGTCCCAAACCAGAATTGCATCATTATAGAATTCCTTGTCTCCTGTTGCAGCGTACAACCAGCACGCAACGGAAGCCATAAGATCCATGTTGGTATTGGTGAAGATCAGGTCTTCGACCTTCGAGTTTGCCGGCCAATTGTACCAACTCCAGAATCCCTCGTGGTGCGAGAGTCTTCCCTCAGCCTTCGCAGACTTATACCGTTGCTTGGCGTCCTCAACCCAGGTCATATTGGACCTTCCCGTAAAATCCCACCAATACATTTCCGCAAGACAAACCCAAGCCCGATCATCGACCCAAGTGCCGTCTATCATGTCCGTGAGTTTTCGAATATTCGTGAATGAATACAGGAGACTCTGATCCCGTGTTGCGGCAAACAGGTATGCGTCGCCAATGGCTCCATTCGCCCCTTGCCAGCCTGGAGTGTATACTTGTCGGAAAAGTTTGTCAATGGAATAGGT
>CAZOIM010000015.1:0-7174 GCA_964579855.1 uncultured Ignavibacteriaceae bacterium
TGAGGGACAACGAAGAGTCGAAACGATTCATGGTCTTTTCTTCCGTTGCTCGATGAGCCATTCGTGGGTCGCTCGCACACCTTCTTTGAAAGGCGTAATCGTGTATCCAAGTTCTTTTTCCGCTTTTGCACAACTGTAGGCCCAATCCTGCAGGAATGTCTCGACCCATCCGGGAGTTATTTGCGGATACCGACGGAGCCATTCAGCTTTAAGTCGTTCCGCTTTCGCATAGATCATCGCGATGGTCGGGTGAAGACTCGTTTGGAAGTGTTTCCTGCCGCTCACTTCGTCGACAGTGCGATACACTTTTTCAAGCGAGACATTTTCTCCACCCAAAATGTAACGTTCGCCAATTTTTCCTTTTTCCATAGCAAGGATGTGCCCACGCACCAGGTCATCGACGTAGACGTAATTGCCGATGTTGACGCCTTTGTTAAGCAGCACGGGTACTAATCCGCGATCGTATTGATCGATCATCAGACTGACAGAATTTCCTTCGGTCATCTTCCCCGGACCGTATACGCGGGTCGGGTTGACGATCACGACGGGAAATTTTTTTGATGCCAGCGCCAAAGCTTCCGCTTCTGCAAGTGCTTTCGTCTCCTCGTATTCCGTGAAATAACGCTGGGTTATGCGCGGCATGGATTCGTCTCCGACGACTCCGGGTTTCGTCGGACCAAATACGACTATCGTAGAAGTGAAGACCACCTTCTTCACACCAACGGATTTAGCAGCTTCAAAGACATTGCGCATACCCTCGACGTTCATTGTTCGAAAAATGCTCTTGTCCTTCGCCCAGTTCTTGGCATATGCAGCAAGATGGTAGACTTGCGAACACCCTTCCATTCCGCGCTCAAGCGATCGACGGTCGAGAATATCTCCTTCAACGATCTTAATCCGTTCGTGTTCCAATCCAGACCGATTACTCGACGATCGGGAAAGCGCGTGAACAGTGTGGCCTTTTCGGACAAGCTCATTGACGAGCTTGGTGCCGATAAACCCGGTTGCCCCGGTTACGAAGACTTTGGCGGGCTTTGAGTGAGATTTCATTCGATTGGAGGGCGCTTGTCTTGAGTTTCGAAAAAAACTGTCCTTAAAGTAGGCAAAAAAGCCCAAAGAGACAATGAAACGATCGACCTTGGTGGGGGATTGACAGTCTGAGCGATGGGATCACAGCAACTTTTTGCTTCTTTGCGGGTCTTATGACAAATTGTGGCAATCCCCAGAAACGCAAAGGCTTGCATTGAACTAGCTCACTGATGAGCAACTCGTCAACAATCTCAGAAACGGCATGTCCAATGCGTTTGAAGAGATTTACTATCGTTACAAGCGCCAAATTTATACGTTCTGCCTCACATTGGCGGGGAATCAGTTCTTAGCAGAAGATGCCACACACGATTGTTTTATGAAAATGTACCAGAACATTGACATGCTTAGTGACCCCTCGGTTCTCCGCTCTTGGTTGTATACCATAGCGCGCAATCAGACTTACAAAATACTGAAGAAAGAACGGAGCAATGGAAGACTTGAAGAAGACTCGGTTTGGAGTCCTGATACCCCGCTTAGCCTGGCGGAATCAAAGGACACCTCGAGGATTGTCTCGGAATGTATTGATGCACTCAAACCTGAGTATAAAGAGGTCCTGATTCTTCGGGAATATGAACAGCGTTCGTACGCGGAAATTACTGCCATCACCGGGGATACCGAAAGCTCGGTGAAGTCGCGCCTCTTCAAGGCGCGGAGAGCACTGGCAGAAAAGTTGGAACCATATTTTGAATAATTGCACATCCTTCCGCGCGCTAGTTTTGGCCAATCTTGAATCCTCTGGAAGGTTACAAAGGAGCACCCTATGACACACTTACATTTTCAGGAACTCATCAGTCTGCACGTTGACAACGAGATTACCGACACGCAATCGGTGGAACTTTTTTCACATCTCGCCGCATGCGACGGATGTCGCAAATTTCTTCGAACAACTATTCATGTCCGATCACACATTGCAAGTCAGGAACTTGCCGAAGTTTCTCAAACACTCGATCGACGCGTTCTTGACATTGTCAATCGAAAGACTACTCGCGAGGCAAAACGGGAATGGCTCGCTCCATTCTGGTGGACACGGATCATCATTCCTCTCCCAGCAGCGGCTTCCCTC
This sequence comes from uncultured Ignavibacteriaceae bacterium, assembly GCA_964579855.1. Taxonomy (GTDB): domain Bacteria; phylum Bacteroidota; class Ignavibacteria; order UBA10030; family UBA10030; genus JADGQA01. The sequence continues at coordinate 2,153 of CAZOIM010000015.1, forward strand.
GCTCTTTTGATCATTATCGGCAGCCTGTTGGTTTCGCCGATCTTGGTTTCGCAAAGATCGCCGCAACAGAGAATTTCGGCTGAAGAAATAGCCAAAGTTCCCCCGGAAATTCGGAAACAACTCGATATGTACCGTTAGGAGGATTCTTCATGGAAGAAAAAACGATTACTATAGAAATACGTCAGGAAGTTGCCGCAATGTTGGTTCTTCTTGTCGTTGGGATTGTCCTTGTGTGTGGGGCATTTATCATCCCCGCCAAATCTGCCGAGCTTTGGCCTGCACTTAGCGCCGGAGGTGTTGCTTCCGCAGTGTATCTTATCGTCCTTCTTGTGTTTATGCTGCGAATGCCGATTCGAGGGACGAAACGATGGCTAACCGTCCTTGTGTCAGTCGTTGTTCTGGGTACAACGGCTTACTCTTGGGTATCAATGAAAAATTATGGGATGTGGCGAAAAGAACGGCTGATGGATGTCAGGAGATTGATTGGTAGCGGTATCCGAGAAACAAAGTCGTCCGACTATTTGCTAAGGACCCTTGACGCGTACTACCGGCAAGGAGAGCATAAGCGTGAATCGCTTGCAGAGATATTCAAGAATCAGAATAATGGAGCCGTGGTAGGAAGCAACGTTCATCCAGCTGAATACACCGGAGACGAGACCAAGATCTTCGTCGAACAACTTGAAACAGATCGCATTGTCCTCATTTCTCAGGAGACATTCATCAAGGGAAAGAATCCGGAGTTCAGAAATTACGATGGCAAGACTGGAATGGTACAGGACGCATATGTTCTTACGGCGAAAGGATTAGCGCATGAATCCCAAAATTAGTTTTCCAGATGTGCCCACATCCGGCGATTCACGTCTGTTCGGACGTGGATTCTTAATCACAGTCAGTATTCTTACAGTCCTTGCACTAGCAACGATGATGGTTTCGGACAGGATGGCGGATTCGAAAGAATCTGGCGGTTATGTTTTTCGACAGTTTTGCATTTTCCCTTGGATCGTGGCCTCAGGCAAAACCATCGCAAACGGATTGGCGGAATTCAGCGGTAAAATTCCGGAAATGCCATCTGCTGCACTCCGGGTCACGGCTCTCGGAAGCCTTCTTCTTATGTTTGTCATTTGTCCAACGATCTTTTTCTTCCATTGGCGCGATGTCCGGCTCAAGGAGAAATTCAAAAGACAAAGCCGTCCATTGATGATCTCAGACCTGGTCAATGCTTTCTGCTATGTCATTACGGTCTATTTCGCAGTGGCAATCGTTCCGATGACCGTTTTACAGTACAGCACCCACCAGTCGATGAGAGAAGGCTGGGCCGTTCAATCAAACAAGGATCGGATTGTTAACACCATTGGCCAAATCGCAACGAATCTTCGCCAATACCGGATCCTTCCAACGTCGATGGGCGGAGGCCAAGGCAGTTTTCGTGGTTATATTCTGCCGGTTGAACTCAAACAAACTCAGGAAGCGAGCATTACTATTGTTGCATCGAACGACACCGCAATTATTGAGGCACGATCTCTTTCAATTCCGAACTCTTCCCTGGGTGTGAAACTTCTCGGAGGTGTGGGATTGGATGAGGGAAGCAGATATTGCGAATGGACTCAAGAGGGCAAATTCCAATGAAGACCATGGACACACGCAGCTTGAACAACAGATTCGACTTGCGATGGACACTTGTGACTTATTGCTATCTCATCCTGTTCCATCTTATGCTATCTTATTATCTACTATATCCAGGAATGACTTTTACCTTCACGTCCGGGTCATCAGGCACTTTTGTCTGGCTTGGAGTCGGAATAGTCATCGCCAGTTTGTATGTATCGTTCCGTTCGACAACGTCGATCTTCTTTGAGACTGCACTTGCGTCACTGTTGTATTGTGTGACGATATTACAACTGTTCTCTACTCACCTACCTTCATTCTTCAAGTACACATTGGGAACTCGTATCGCGATTATCATTCTCTACGTGATTCTCAGTTTTACTTCATCTGCAATAATGGCTTGGATCCGCATTAGACGAAATCCGTCGGAACGCACCTAGTATTCTCTGTGCGTTGTCCAGGCCGCACTGTCGAGCGAGTGGATGAAGGCCTCGCCTCCCTGCACACCGAGCCCCATCCCGAGTCCGATGAGGAGTCCGTCAAGGAAATTGTCTCGAAATACTTCGGCCGGCATCGTTGATACTCTTTGAATCACTCCAATAAGCAGAGTCAGGAGCACGAACATCGTTCCGTAGACAACTCCCACAACGACAAATTTACCGCCGTGAAACACCGAGAGTTTTCGTTCGAAGAGAAAAGCCAGCCAAACGACCGGCAAGTTCACTCCGAAGGACCAGACAATGGCACTCAGTGTTGGCATCCATACCGTTGCGATCACGAATTGAACGGCGCTGACACACACAGCCGCTGTGACCGTATTGGAAAGTCCTCGCACGTGATAAAACGCGAAAATAAAAGCGCCGCTGGCTCCAAAGGCAACATAGGCGAATGCCGATCCCAGAAGATCAAAGACATTGCTTCCGTGCATCATAAGTCCTAAAGTGGTGCTTCCCGCGACGCCGATGATGGTGATGACAGCCAGCTTCCAAAGAAGTGACAAGAGAGATTTCATACAAATCTCCTTTCAAATGTAGAAATCAAGAATAGTGAATGTTTGAAACTTCGAAGGTTGAAATCTTGCGTCAAAGAATGGGAGAAGGTAAATCTAGAGGAAGGTCTTACAACGATTGCAGCGCCGAATTCGCACAAGCAATTTGATAACCATAACGCAATTGATATCGTGGACATCGTTCCTCCGGAGGGCAAATCGGCAAGTTCTCATAAGCGGCTTGCCAGAGCAACACGATGACCAGTAACGGTAAGAATATATGTGGCAATGAGTCTATTGTCAACACGGTGGGAGTGACGAGGCGGAAGGTTGGAACATCCAGGTACCGAAGCAGATTCTCACTGTCTCAGAAATAGGAAACCTCAATCGTTCAGGATGATTCAGCATGGTCAGCGCGCGATATTCTCGGCCTTCTGTAACTCTTGGAAATACTTGCGAATCAACTCTTGATAATCTTTCGAATATCCTTGTTCCAACGCTTTCAACAAGTCTTCTCGAAGTTTGTTCGTCGCATTGAGGTCATTCGGATCAAGATCCCCGGGGCTCTTCCGGACAATTTCGCTTCCTGCTTTGGATGTCCTTTTCTTTTCGTAATCCCGTTCGTGCATCGATTTTGAGGCATCGAGCAACCTGGAAAGTATCCTCTGCTGCTTTTGAATCGTTTCCGGACTGACGTTGTTCTGTTCCAGATTGCTGACAACCTCTTTCATCTCTTCGCTGATCTTGTCCAAATCACCGAGAAGCCTCTGTTGTTCCTGGCTGTCCTTCGCTTCTTTGTTCAGCTGATCAACCGATTTTCTGATTGCGTCCTGTTCCTGTGCAAGACGGGCAGCTTCAGCCGCCTGTTGCATCGTCATTCCCTGTCCAAGTTGTTCAGATTGAAGATTGAGGGACATCTGGCTCCCCGCCAGCATCTGAAGCTGCTGCATGAGACCGCCCATACCTCCTTGACCCCCTTGCATCATCGCCTGCAATGCACTCTGCATCTGTACAGCCCCTTCATTCAACGCTCCCATTGCCATGTCCTGATCCTGGGAGGCCATTTGACCATTCCTGACATCGAGATCCTTCATCGCATTCTGCATCTTCGCCATGGCCTGACCAATGGCTTTTCCCATTGCGGGAGTTACTGCAAACGACTTCCTAGAAAGATCGTTCAGTCCATTGGTCACGTTGTTAAGATCCTGCATAACCTGGAGTTGGTCTTCAGCATTCTGTCTGAGTTGAGGTGAGTTTGGAGGAGCGGTTCTTGATTGCTCCTTCAATGCCTCCTGGCGTTGGGACAATGCGAGCAGATTGTTCGTTGCCTTCCTCATCTCGTTCAACACGTGCTGTGCCTGTTGTTGGAGCATTTCCTGCTGTAACGCATCCATCTGTTCTGAGAAATTTTGCAGCTGTTGCTGAACTTGTTGTTGACTTTGCTGTGCCTGTTGCATCTTTCCCTGACGAGCTTGTTGTGCTGCTGCCTTCATTTGTTGGCCAAGGTCTTGTTGCTGGAGTTGCTTGTTCAACGCATTGAGCTTGTCCAGCGGCATTTCCGTATAGAACTCTTCCATACGCTTTGCGAGATCCGCTGAAGCTTTCTCCATCTCCAGTTCTCTTTGAGCAAGACTATCCTGTTTTGCGGCATTCTCCTGTTGTTTTTGTTTTTCGCTGGCTGCCTTCGCAGATTCATTCGCGAGTTTCTTCTGCAGCTGTTCCAGTTCTTGCGCGCGTTTCTTGACCTCATCCACCTTTTGTTCAATCTGGATACGCTTGAGCAGTTCCATCGTGCGTTCGATACTCTGACGAAATCGCTCTTCGGAAAACGTCACGTGCTGCATGGCCTGCTGGAGCTGTTCCTTGCTGACATTCTGGACAGCCTGTTGCATTTGTTTCATGGCTTGCTCGAGTTCCGAGGAGTTCAATTCCTGGAGCAATTGCTGAAGTTCCATATATTTTTCCAGCGTCTCTTTGGAGATCACTTTCTGCTGGTCCATCTTCTGAACCATCTCGTCGAGCTGCTTACCGACATTCTGAAGGTTCTTCTGAATGTCGTGATACTTCTTTGTCATCTCCTCCATTTTCTTTTGTTGCTGCCAGCCGATATCCTTGTTCTTCTTGATATCGGTATTGATGGATTCGACGTCCTCTTTGAGCTTCCTGGCATCTTCCATCGCCTGCTTGATCTCATTGAGAGACTGTTCGTGTCCCTTGTTGACATCAGAGAATACTTCCTGGAGCGATGGAAGCCTCAGCAAATAAACATTGCTCTTCGCCGACTTTGGGCCTTTGACGACATCATTGTCAAACACTTCTGCAAAATATTCAACGACATCTTCCGGAACGAGGTCGAGTTTCGACAGATCCCAGAGGTACGGAACTTCTATTTGCGTTTGTTGACCAAGCGGAAGGATTATGGAGGCGTA
>CAZOIM010000015.1:7274-30282 GCA_964579855.1 uncultured Ignavibacteriaceae bacterium
GGTACGGAACTTCTATTTGCGTTTGTTGACCAAGCGGAAGGATTATGGAGGCGTAAGCGTACTCCTGCTGTGGTCCCTGGTACTTCGAGTGGATCAAGCGATAGCCAAGCCTGAGACGCGAGAACCCGAAATCGTCTTCCGCGTGAATAAGCAGTCGTATCGACTGATCTCCTGCAATGTCGAGATTCCTGCCTGGTGCGATGATTGCCACGCTCGGCCAATCATCTGGAATGACTTTCAGATTGTATTGAACGGGGTCGAGATTCGTAAGACTGTCGTGATCGATAACCGCAATATTGTACGATCCATCTTCCTTCAAACGAAAACTGCCGGAAAACTTGTTATCATCTACCGTCAGGGACTCTAGAGAATCCCGACCGAATGCAATATGCGCTTCGCCAAGTTCTTTGTTTGCCGACCCGCTCAAAATGACCCGAGTGCCAGCCAACGCAGTAACATCTCCGGCGAACTCATCCTGAATTCTAACGGGTAGTCGCGAGTATGACGGGAATTCAAGCCGAACCTTCAGCGAACGAATAATCGGTCGATCAAGGACCTTGAGGACGAATTTCCGACTCTGGACATCAGACGCCTGGACGTAGTATTCGGTTGAAGCCTTGACATTTTGAAACATCCCTATGTATGTCGACGCCGAATCAGGTTTGAGTGACGTCTGGTCAAATTGTTCCTGACCCTCCAGCCGATAGAACAGATTGATGGCTGCCGGGCGGAAAACAAGTTCATCGGCAGAAGATATTCGCACGCGAATGGGTACCTGCTCTCCTTTGACGACTTCTTTGTTGCCGGGGAAAACATCGAACACATACTTGGGTGGTACCACAAATTCCGTGTTACAATGCACCAATCGGAACAATGCTGAAGGCATTGAAGCCGGGAACATCAGGAACAGCACAAGAACAATGCCCGCACTGCCGGCAAACCACTTTCTCATTTTTGCGATTGACGACTCGTCAACGGCAGAATCGAAGCTCAAGGGTTTGACCAATTCACCAAAATCCGTGAAAGACGCTTCTAACAACTCCTTTGAATAGAGTGCGGTAGCTTTCGCCGCCTCGTGCTGCAGTTGGAGGAAGTTCGTGAGGCTGTCGCGTATGGTTGGAAAGTAATCACCGATGAGTTTTGCAATAGCAAAATCGTCATCGCTTTGAAGCATGCCAGCGACTCTGAACAATGGTCTCAGAACAAGCCAGGCACAGCACACGACGAATGCAATTGTGGACAAGACCACAAGCAGGGAGCGGGCAAATGCGTTGAAGTGAAATAGGATTTCAAGTAAGACAAGAATACTGATCGAAGAAAGAACGACAATACCAAAGAGGAAAGCTTTAGTCGTCGCATCGGTTTTGTAGAGGTGGCGGCGTGTCTGTTGAAGCCGCTGATGAATCTCAAATGCTATCGAAGAACCTGGTGCCAAGAAGAACTGCCTGTTGATCAGAATTGGATTAGTGAATTGCTCTCTCGTCGCCTATTGGCTTAACGCCCAGACAATGATGTTTGTTCCAAATCGCAATGCTTCTTGCCGGAGTGGTTCAGGGTCGTTGTGTACTTCGGGATCATCCCACCCGTCACTCGGATTCGATTCGAACGTATAGAAGACCACAAGTCTTCCTTTATAGAAGATCCCGAAACCTTGTGGTGCTTTTCCATTGTGTTCGTGCGTTTTCGGAACACCGTTCGGAAATTGAAATTGGCAGTGATAGAGACCATAGCTGAACGGAAGTTCGACAAAACTCTGTTCGGGAAAGACCTTTTTCATTTCCCGACGGAAAGAGGCATCCATCCCATAGTCATCGTCAGCATACAGGAATCCGCCGTTCATCAAGAATGCACGCAGCCTCCCGACTTCGTAATCCGAAAATGCAACATTGCCATGTCCGGTCATGAAAAGAAATGCATACGAGAACAATTTATCGCTGGAAAGATCAACAAATTCGTACTGCGGGTTCACATCGATGTTGGTGTTCTGTCGGACAAACCGCAGCAGATTCGGTTCTTCCGTCGGCCCATTGTACCAGTCGCCGCCTCCACTGTACTTGAGACGGGCGATGCGAAAAGCGCTTTCAACCTGAGGTTGAGATTGGATTACCGTAGTAAAGCATAAAAAAACGAGGAAAAATGACGTTTTCACAGTATGAATGTAGAAAACAAGGGGACAAGAAACAATGTATGAGCCAAGAGTTCCGATCGAATGTTAAACGATTTTCATTGAGTACCTCTTGACAAGTGACCTCTTTTTTGTATATTGGAAGTGAAAGCAACACACGTTCTTTTACAGTTTTTTCTCTTATCAAGAACGGTCGAGGGAACAGGCCCGATGACGCCGTAGCAACCGGTTTTGCAGCCTCGCAAAATGTCAGGTGCTAACTCCTGCCCGCCAGTTATCCGGTGGGAAAGATGAGTAGAAGAAGGATACGACAACCTTGTAGCCTCTTCTGTTCATCGGAAGAGGCTTTTTTGTTTATTCAATCATTCACTTAAACCAAGGGGTCGTATGCATCAATTTCTTCCATCCAATCGCGTCCGCGTCAACGCCGACGCCGTCCGCAACACTCATCGCAGATCAATAACTCTCTACAAGTGGCGCCCCCACTGTTGTCTGCCATTTCTCCAACACTGTCAATACTAAACCCAATCACATTCACATTACTTACGGAGAATTGTTATGAGCACCAACGGAAAACAGCGTCACTATCGCTTCGAAACTTTGCAGCTGCACGCAGGGCAAAAGCCTGATTCGGCAACGAATTCCCGGGCGGTCCCAATTTATCAAACGACATCATTCACATTCAACAATGCTGAACATGCTGCGACACTGTTTGCGCTGAAGGACTTCGGCAATATCTACACACGGATCATGAATCCGACAAGCGCCGTGTTTGAAGAGCGTATCGCGGCCCTGGAAGGGGGAGTTGGAGCACTTGCCGTAGCGTCCGGTCAGGCCGCACAATTCACCGCGATTTCAACAATCGCACAGGCAGGCGAAAATATTGTCTCAACGAGCCTGCTCTACGGAGGCACCTATAACCAGTTCAAAGTCACGTTTCCCCGGCTTGGAATCAATGTCAAGTTTGTCGACGGAGATTCACCGGAAGGATTTCGCAAGCTAATCGACAAAAAGACAAAGGCGCTCTATCTGGAAACGATTGGAAATCCCCGACTCAACGTTCCCGATATCGAAGCAATTGCCAAGATAGCCCACGACAACGGGATTCCGCTGATCGTTGATAACACATTCGGCGCAGGTGGTTACCTCTGCCGTCCCATTGAGCACGGAGCGGATATCGTCGTTCATTCAGCGACGAAGTGGATTGGAGGACACGGTACTTCAATCGGCGGTGTAATCGTCGATTCCGGCAAGTTCAACTGGGGCAATGGCAATTTCCCGATATTCACCGAACCGAGTCCGGGTTATCACGGCCTGAAATTCTGGGAAGTGTTCGGCACAGGCGGACCGTTCGGTAATATCGCATTTATCATTCGCGCGCGTGTCGAACAACTTCGCGATCTTGGTGCCGCGCTAAGCCCGTTCAATTCCTTCCTCTTCATTCAAGGGCTCGAAACTCTTTCTCTTCGTGTAGATCGACATTGCGAGAACGCATTGAAGTTGGCACAATGGCTCAAGCAGCACCCTCAGATCAGTTGGGTTTCATATCCAGGACTCTCTGATCATCCGTACCATGCCAATGCAGTGAAGTATCTCCGCAAAGGTGCATTCGGCGGCATTGTCGTCTTCGGGATCAAAGGAGGAATCGAATCAGGGCGAAAGTTCATTGACAACCTGCAACTTGCGAGTTTGTTGGCAAATGTTGGAGATGCCAAGACGCTCGTCATCCATCCTGCTTCCACGACGCATCAGCAGCTATCCGAAAAAGAGCAGTTGGAATCCGGCGTGACGCCTGATCTCGTTCGAGTTTCCGTTGGTCTCGAGCACATCGACGACATTCTGGAAGATTTCGATATCGCATTGAAGTCCATTTTGCAGAAGGTCCCTGTGGCATGAAGAACGATGACCTGACACGTCAATTGAACAGTGATGAGCAAGTCTCGGCGGTGCAGCACTCTGCACCTGTCGAGACGACCATCATTCAACTCTTTGACGAGAAGAATCCGTTTGTTCTTGAGTCGGGCCTGTCGTTGGCGCCCGTGTCTGTTGCGTATGAGACATATGGCAGGCTGAACAGCGAAGGGACAAACGCGATTCTTGTCTGTCATGCATTGACCGGCGATTCCCACGCCGCCGGAGTTGACGGTAAGGGTCGCCTTGGTTGGTGGGATGGGATTGTCGGCAAAGGAAAGGCGTTTGATACCGATAATTATTTTGTGGTGTGTTCCAATTTCCTCGGTAGTTGTTATGGCACCACCGGCCCCACGAGTACCAACCCCGCAACGGGATTACCGTACGGAAGATCTTTTCCTGTCTACACGGTTCGGGATATGGTGCGATTGCAGCATCGGCTGTTGAAGCATCTCGGCATCAAGAGGCTGGTGACGCTGTCCGGAGGATCGTTGGGAGGTATGCAGGTTCTCGAATGGGCATTGATGTTTCCGGAGTTCGTAGAGACCATCATTCCCATTGCTACATCGGCCAGACATTCCGCTTGGTGTATCGGCCTGAATGAAGTTGCGCGACTTGCGATCGAAAACGATGCGGCCATCCTTCACAGCAATGGTCACGGTCAGACGGAGCGAGGGCTTGCTCTGGCCCGAATGATAGCAATGATTACATACCGCAGTCGCGCGTCGTTCGAACGACGGTTCTCCAGGAATCAACGCAACAGCGAGGATCCTGCCGATCCACTCTTCGAAATCGAGAGCTATCTTCATCACCAGGGTGAGAAGCTCGTCCAACGGTTCGATGCGGCGACCTACGTCGGCATCACAAAGGCGATGGATCGACACGACATCACCCGTTGTCGACTTGGATTGCAGGAAACGCTTGGTACAATAAAGGCGCGGGCTCTCTGCATCGGAATCGATTCGGATGTGCTCTACCCTGTCGTCGAGCAGGCAGAACTCGCAGCACACATTCCGGACGCCAAATATGCCGAGATTCGAACCATCCACGGCCACGACGCGTTTCTCATTGAATTCGATCAATTGAATCAGATCATCAGAGATTTCTTGAAGGAGGTTGTGTAGAACATGATATCCTTGAAGGACAAAGTCAGTATTATTACCGGTGGCTCGCGCGGAATAGGCGCGGCAACGGCTCTCCTGCTCGCAAAAGCCGGTTCGGATATCGCCATCAATTACATCGAGAATGGTGCAAAAGCAGCTGCCGTTGTCGAAGGTGTGAAGAGGGCCGGTAGAAGAATTGTCACGCTTCAGGGGAATGTCGGTGCAAGTTCCGTGGCGCGAGAATTTGTTGAGAAGACTGTGGGAGAGTTTGGTAAGATCGACATTGTTGTGAACAATGCCGGAATCTGGACGCTCGGTGAAATTGGCGCAACGCCTGAACGAGTGTGGGATGAGACTCTCGACATCAATCTTAAGGGAGTTTTCAACATCTGCAATGTCGTTGTTCCCTATTTGAAAAAGAACGGCGGGGGGCGAATCATCAATATCTCATCGACGGCAGGCCAACGTGGGGAGGCATTTCACGCCCACTACGCCGCTTCCAAAGGAGGTATCCTCGCTTTCACGAAGTCACTTTCCACGGAGCTGGCTCGATTCAACGTGCTCGTCAATTCTGTTGCTCCTGGATGGGTGGATACGGAGATGAACGATGAAGTATTTGCAGATCAATCTTTCCGAGAACAGGTGATCAATGCAATCCCGTTGAAGAAGATCGCTACTGCTGAAGACGTCGCGGGCGCGGTCTTGTTCCTCGCCTCCGATCTGGCGAATCACATCACCGGTGCTACCATCAACGTTAACGGCGGAAGTGTATTGAATTGAAGCTCACGGTTTTGATGGTATCCAATTAGGATAAAAAATTGCTCCGACCGATCGGGCCAGATCAGCCGGAGCCTTTGTTACCCACCGTGATAGAAATTACAACAACTTGAAGCGTTTAGTCCATGATTTTCCGAAGAAACGCCGGTCTATCTGAATCGGACTTGTCGATTTTCTCCTTCTCCTGGGCCGCTTCGCGGTTTGGATTCAATGATATCTCGATCCCTCGACGGACGAATGCAGGTTCGTCCATTTTCTGTAATTCGGAAGGACCGGTCGGCACACGACTCATCAGATTCGCAGTTGCTCGGGGAACCTGCTTCACTGCTGCGGCCTTTTTGTTGAATCCAGTCGCAACCACGGTTACCATGATGTTGTCACCAAGAGAATCGTCAATGACGGTCCCGAAGATAATCTCCGCGTCTTCGCCTGCCGCTTGATGAATGATCCCGGTTGCCTCGTCCACTTCCCACATCGACATACTGCTGCTGCCAGTAATATTGATCAGAATCCCTTGTGCGCCGGCGATGGAGATTCCCTCCAGTAATGGATGGGAAATCGCCGCGTTGGCGGCTTCAATGGCTCTGTTTTCTCCGCTCGATATCCCTGTCCCCATCAGAGCGTCTCCCATTTCACGCATGATCCTGCGAACATCCGCAAAATCGACGTTAATGAGTCCGGGGACCGTAATGATCTCGGAAATCCCACGCGTTGCGTTGTGCAGGACCTTGTTGCAGAGTTCGAAGGCTTCTGTGACACTTGTGCGACGGTCGATGATTTCCAGGAGCTTTTGATTAGGAATAACGATCACCGTATCGACCTGCTTTTTCAGTTCTTCGATGCCGGCTTCCGCCTGCATCATCCGTTTCTTGCCTTCGCTGTTGAATGGTTTTGTAACAATACCGACGACAAGGGCGCCGAGTGTCTTTGCAATGTTCGCCACCATGGGCGCTCCGCCCGTTCCCGTTCCGCCACCCATGCCCGCAGTGATGAATACCATGTCACAACCACCCAATGCGCGCGCTATTTCCTCCCGGTCTTCTTCAACGGCGCGGAATCCGATGGAAGGATCGGCGCCGGCACCAAGTCCGCGCGTCAGGTTCTTTCCTATCTGGATCTTTTGCTGGGCAGTACTTCGCTCCAGCGCCTGCAAATCGGTGTTGACAGCAACAAAGTCCACCCCAATGAGACCTTTGTCGATCATACTGTTCAATGCATTTCCACCGCCTCCACCAACACCTACAACCCGAATTTTTGCGCCGCGGCCCGTTCCCAAGTCAAGTTCTATCACGGTAATCCTCCTTAGTTAATGAGTGAGTGGGTATGTGACTAATTTCGTAATTATGATACATTGATGATTGATCAGAGCTCATCGAACCATGTCTTCATTCTGTTAAAGATATTCTTTACCGAACCTTTCCCTTTTCCTTCTGGAATCGCTACTGCAATGTTTGAGCGGTCCCGGTGTTTCAATTCGTGCATGACTAGTCCGACACCCGTTGCATAGATTGGATTTTCAATTTCGTGTATTAATCCCGCGCCAAACCCGGTTGGGATTCCAATCTTCACGGGCATACCTAGAACCTGCTTTGCCAACTCGGCCGTACCTTTTATAAGAGAGCCGCCGCCTGTCAGGACTGCGCCTGCGGAAAGATGTTTCGAGTAGCCAGAGCGCTTGATCTCGATCGCAGCACATTCCAGGATTTCCTCCATCCTCGGCTGAATTACCTTGCAGAGCAGCAATTTGTCGATCTCCATCGGGGCCCGACCGCCGACACCGGGCAACATGATCGGCTGATTGTCGATGACCGCCGGTTCGTAGGCAAAACCAAATTCGCATTTAATACGCTCAGCCTGGTCGGTGAGAATCCCAAACCCTTTTCGAATATCGTCCGTCACCTTGGTTCCCGCGATGCCGATGACAGCCGTGTGACGAATTGTTTTTTCCTCAAACACGGCCAGATCTGTTGTTCCACCGCCGATGTCGAGCAATGCGACACCCACTTCCCGTTCTGCATCATCGAGCACAGCATAACTTGATGCGATGGGTTCAAGCACCATATCGTTCACTTGAAGTCCGGCTCTCTGAACACATTTGTAAATATTCTGGGCGGCAGTGACAAGGCCGGTGATGATGTGGACATTCGCTTCCATACGCACACCCGACATACCGACAGGGTCATAGATCCCGTCCTGACCATCGACGATGAACTGTTGCGGAATGACGTGAATGATCTTCCGGTCCAACGGCAGCGCGAGGCGCTTGGTATCTTCGATAAGTCGATCGACATCTTCCTGCTTGATTTCGTTGTCGGGTCTGCTGATGGCGATGACACCGCGGCTTTGAAAACTTTGAATGTGATCGCCCGCTATACCGACTGTGACCACATCGATCTTGACGCCCGATTGAGCTTCGGCATCCTGAATCGCGGTCTGTATCGATCGAATCGTTTTCTCGACATTCGTGACCACGCCGCGTGTGAGGCCTTCCGAATGACTCTTGCCAATTCCCAGGATTTTCAATTTCCCCGGATGTTGTTCGTCGGGAGAGGCAACGATCGCACACACTTTCGTTGTCCCGATATCAAGTCCAACAGCAATGGTTTGTTCCATGTCCATCCTTTAGTTATTCATTACATCGTTTTCAATCTGTTCCTCTGATTGGACCACCGAGCAATGACCTGATCGTCATAGCGCAAGTCAACATACTGGAGGTTTTGCACCCCTTGTTCCCGGATCACCTGGTTCCAGAACGCATCGAGCCGCACGAGCTTATCGGCCACATTCCCCTCGCCAAAGATGACGGGGACACCCCCTTCCGCCGTGTAAAATACCATGTCACTGTCGCTTTGTATCTGTATTTCCGAAATCAGATGATAGAGTTCGCTGTTGACCGACTTCGCCGCTTGAAGAACCTGCAACGCCTCCAAAGCCCTTAAGTCGCGTATCGTATTGCCGAACGATAGTGTCCCCGCAAGATTTACTCCGCTCAGCACCGGTAAATCGAATAATTCCTTCGATATCGAATGCGGCAAGATGATCCCATCTTCATCGAGATAGACGACATCCGACGTGTTGACCAATACAATAGGAGTCCGCTCCACGACGGAGAGTTGAATTGTTGAAGGCAAATTTCGTTCGACAGTCGCTTCCTTGATGTAGCATTGACTCAAGAGATTTCTTTGTATTGCTTTGAGGTCGATATCGTAAATCAGCGAACCTCGTTTCACCTGGGCAAGCTGGAAGAGTTCGTTTGCTTCGACGATTCGATTACCTTCCAGCGTCACCCGTGAGACTCGGAGGCTCGATTTCCAGAAATTCGCGAACACGATCAGCCCAATGAACGTCACAAGCAGTCCGAGAAGTCCATATTTTCTGCCGCGTGAGCTGCTCATGAAATTTGGCCCAGCATTTTTTGTTGGAATCCAAAGAGTCTTACTTCCAACTCAAGTTGAATTCCAGAATTTTGATAGACTGTCCGCCTGGCAAGTTCCAGAAGCTGAATAATATCAGCTGCCTTCGCTCCTCCAAGATTGACAATGAAATTCGCGTGTTTCTCCGAGATCTGCGCATTGCCGATCCGTTTTCCCTTGAGACCCGCTTGTTCAATAAGTCTCGCTGCGAACGTGTTCGGTGGATTCTTAAACATGCTCCCCGAGTTCGGCAGTTCGAGTGGTTGTGTTTCATTTCTCTTCAGTATCAATTCACGGCGTCGTTTCGCCAGTTCCTCTCTGTCTCCTTTTGGTAGATGAAAGGTGGCGCCCAAAACAATATCGTGTTCGAATGCGGAATGCCGGTAGGAGAAATCGGCATCTTGTTTCAAGACCGTGACTATTTCACCGCCTCTCAGAACTTCAACCTGCACCACGTGGTTGGAAATTTCTCCGCCGTGCGCGCCGGCATTCATGACGATCGCTCCTCCTACAGTTCCAGGTATTCCCGCGAGCATCTCCACCCCGGAAAAATCGTGCTGGATACAAAAATCTGCAAACTTCTGAAGCCATACGCCCGCGTCTGCAATCACACAGTCACTTTCAATTCGAATTCCGGATAGTGCAGTTTCAAGATTGATGACCGCACCCCGGATCCCTTCATCGCCAATGAGGATATTGCTTCCCCGACCCAAAATGAGAAATGGAAAACCGTTCTGTTGGAAATATTTTGTGATCTCCGTGAGGTCGTTTTTATCAACGGGTTCAACGTAGTAGTCCGCCGCTCCTCCAACGCGCATCCAGGTGTATTTTGAAAGCGATTCGTCGAGCAGGATCGTGCCGCGAAAGAATTTCTTTATGTCACTCAGAGAAACCATGGTTCAAGAAAAATGGTACGCAAGTACTGTCGATCATACGAATCATCACGAAACACATCTTCTCGTGATCTCTGTTACATCCTCACCGTCACTTCTTACTGCTCTTGAGCTGATTCAAATACTCTTCACCGTACTTCCAAATATCCCCCGCTCCCATTGTAATCACGATATCGCCACTCTTCACTATTGTTCGGAGAAAGGAAGGGACGTTTTTCTTGTCGGGAACATAGTGCACATCCTTATGACCGTATTGCTTGGCCGCATTTGCGATGAGCTCACCCGTGACACCCTGAATTGGCTCTTCCCTCGCCGGATAGACGTCCGTCACAACGAGCACGTCCGAAAGAAGGAATGCTTTTCCGAAATCCTCGTAAAAATCTCTTGTCCTCGTGTACAAATGGGGCTGGAAGACACAGACGACTCTTCTGCGCCACCCTGCTTTTGCGCCGGAGAGGGTCGCTCTGCATTCAGTCGGATGGTGAGCGTAGTCATCGTAGACCGATATGCCATTCGACTCTCCCTTAAGCTCCCAACGGCGGAAGACACCGCTGAACTTTTCGATTCCCGATTTTACCGTCGCAAAAGGGATCCCAAGTTCCAATCCGACGCTGATCGCTGCAAGCGAATTCTGCACGTTGTGCTTGCCCGGTACCTGTAGTGTGACGACTCCAAGTTCCGCACCGTTCTTGAGAACGGTGAATGTGCTCGTGTTATTCTTGTGATGAATATCGACCGCCTGAACATCCGATTGAGGATTGAGACCATACGTAAGGATCTTTTTCTTCCTCATTTTCGGCATGATATCCTGTAATGCAGGTTCGTCGAGACAAAGGACGATGAAACCGTAAAACGGTACTTTGTTTGCAAATTGAATGAATGCGCCCTTGATGTCCTCAAGATCGCGATAGCAATCAAGATGATCGGTTTCCAGCGTTGTAAGAACCGCGATTGTCGGAGCAATGGACAGAAAGGATCGATCAAACTCGTCCGCTTCCACCACGATGAACTCGCCCTTGCCGAGACGGGCATTTGTGCCCCCAAGACCACTCAATTTGCCTCCAACGATCACGGTTGGATCCAGACCGCCTTCCATGAGAACGAGACTAATCATGGATGTCGTCGTGGTTTTGCCGTGTGTGCCGGCGATTCCGACGCCGTATTTCAGACGCATTACTTCAGCGAGCATTTCCG
Source organism: uncultured Ignavibacteriaceae bacterium (assembly GCA_964579855.1). Lineage (GTDB taxonomy): Bacteria > Bacteroidota > Ignavibacteria > UBA10030 > UBA10030 > JADGQA01. The sequence goes on from CAZOIM010000015.1 coordinate 18,691, forward strand.
CTCTTCGGACGATCGGAATTTTTCTTCGTTGTGCTTCCAGGACCTCAGGATTCTCCTGAACCACCGCAGAAGAATACACAAGCGTGTCTACATCCGGTGCAATATTTTCGGGTTTATGCCCTTCATAAATGCTTGCACCGAGTTTCTTTAAGCGATCAGTCACTTCCGATAGAGATTTGTCCGAACCGCTTACATTGAAACCCTGGTCAAGCAGAATCTCGGCAATGCCACTCATCCCAATACCGCCAATGCCGACGAAATGAATTTTTTTAATTGAAGAAAACATGCATAATCCTAGTTATGAGTGCGTCTTCTCATTCCAAATTGTCTCCGCTTTCCTCGCGGGACCTGTGCGGCTACTCTCTCCATTTCTGCCACCAGCTCGCGATCACGTTCGTATCGACCGACCCGAATGCGATACGACCAACGCCTTCCGCGAACTTTGAATATCACAAGTTGAAATCTCCCTGCGGTCTGAACAGAGAGCTCGCGGCCGATGTGCATCCACTCTATGTCAGCGAGAGGAATTTCGCGTTCTTGCGATCGCGAGTGGAAGACGATCTTATCATCATAGAACACGAGTTTTCGATTGCGATAAATGTTCAAGAACAGTGTCACGAGCGACAGGAAGAAGAATACGATGAAAATGAACACAATCGGGTCATTGAATACAAAACTGAACTGATTTTCTATAAAGCTTCCCCGGATTCCCGCGTACAGTACGAGCACCGAGAGATAGATCAGCGTTTGCTGATAGTAAAAGTCGAGTTTGTATTTAAATTCTTTCTTCATTGCTTTAGGACTTAACGAATCCCAGAATTTTCTCCGCGATTATTTTCCCTGCGTCTGGATGCCCCAGGGTCTTGCTTGCTTTCGACATTGTTTCCATTCTCGTGCGATCGTACAGTAAATCAAAAACCTTCTTTTCCAGAGCAGTGTTCACATCCTTGTCGGTAACCATGTCTGCGGCCCCAACCTCAACGACCGTCCTCGCATTGAGAGTCTGGTGATCTGCCGCGGCGAAAGGATACGGCACCAACACTGCCGGCTTTCCGATTCGGGTCAATTCTGCGATCGTGGTCGCACCAGACCGACTCACGACGATGTCGGCGGCTGCATAAGCACAATCCATGCGGTCAATGAATGCACCCACCCAACCAACCTTCCTCCCCGCAGTTCGTTCTTTGACCGTCGAATAATCACTCTCGCCTGTCTGCCATATCAATTGGATTCCGTGTCCGATAAAGTCATCCACGTGCTGCGTTATTGCCCGGTTGACCGAACTTGATCCCAGACTTCCACCGAAGACAAGCACCGTCTGCTTATGTGCGTCAAGCCCAAAAAACTGTCTTCCGAATTCTTTCGAGACATTGTCGAGCGAATCAAGCGTTGGCGTGCCGACTAGTTCCACATTGTCCGTTCGCTTGAGCCATCGATTCGTGTCTGCAAACGCCGTGAATACTTTTGTTGCACGACCGGAGAGCAGCCTCGTTGTTATTCCAGGGTAGCTGTTCGATTCGTGTACAATCGTCGGTATCCTCAAGAGCGATGCAACCAAGAGCACCGGTCCGCAGACGTAGCCGCCGGTTCCAACAACCACATCCGGCCGAAATCGATTTATGAGAAAGAACGACTGTACTAAAGAAACTACTACCTTGATCGGGAAAATCAGATTCTGAAGTCTCTTACGTCGATGGAACCCGCTAATCCATATCGTCGTAAATGCAAACCCACGCTGCGGAACAACGCGTGCCTCAATCTTGTCTTTCGTCCCAACGAAGAGCACTGTTGCATTTGGACTCTTTTTCCTGATCTCTTCGGCGATCGCCAACGCAGGAAACAAGTGTCCACCGGTACCGCCTGCCGCCAAGAGAATGTTTCCGCCTTTGTTTGACACATCCGACCGATTTCAGTCTAATAAATCTTGCCTGCATTGGATCCTGATGCGTCAGGCATTACAACCGTTTCTTCGGTTACCTGCATTCGAGGGTGCATATCCGTCCTCGTCGAGATGTTGAGCAGAATGCCGACGGCAAACGACGTAAAGAGAAGCGACGAGCCACCGTAGCTTACAAAAGGCATCGGCAATCCCGTTGTCGGCAAGATCCCAAGCGTGACTCCCGCGTTAACGAGTGCATAGAGCGTCACAGTGCTGGTGATGGCAATCGCAAGAAGCCGCGAGAATTCGTCTTTTGCGTGCCTGGCGATCCTGAACCCTCTCAACATAATGAACAGAAACAGGGCGAGGAAAAATGTCGTCCCGATAAATCCATACTCCTCGCCGACGATAGAAAAGACGAAGTCTCCATAGGACTCGGGAAGGAAGAAATCGCGCTGCTTGCTTTCACCGGGTCCGACACCGAGAAGACCGCCGTTGCCAAACCCGATAATTCCCTGCCAGAGTTGATAATTGATTTTTCCTCCCCACTTTCCACCGAGAAACGAGCGGATACGGTCCATTCTATACGAGGCGCTTACCATGTACAGACCGACGACAGGAAGGATCGCCAAGCCGGTGCCGAGAAGATGGAGAAATCTTGCACGGCTTACGAATAGCATTACGCAACTGAGCAAGATGATCATCATGCCCGCACTAAAATTTGGCTGCGCCATGACCAAACCCACAACGGCTGCAATCCAGATCATCATGGGCATGAGGCCCTTTTTGAAATCTTTGATTACTTCACCTTTGGTGGAGATCAGTGCGCAGAGATGAAACAACAATGCAAATTTTGCAAACTCCGAAGGCTGAACACCAAATCCGCCGAACCGCAGCCATCGCGTTGCTCCCTTCATTTCGCCGCCAAGGACAAACGTCACTGCGAGAAGAATGATCGCCGCTATGAGCGCAGGCTTTGTAAATCTCTTGTATTTGAGATAGTCGACATTCATTCCGATGAACAACGCAACGATCCCGAGGAGGATCTTCATGGCGTGGGAATTCAGCAAATGACTGCTCTGACCAAATTTTTCGTAAGCCCACGTTGCCGAAGCGCTGTACACAACGCCGAGACTAAGAACCATCAAAATGAGGACCGCAGTGAGAGTTGCCAAATCAATATGGTTTCGCCGCACCCTGCTCATAGCCTGTTCACGAGCTCCTTGAATACTTGACCTCTGTGTTCATAGTTGCTAAACCAATCGAACGACGCGCACGCAGGCGAAAGCAATACAAGATCCCCGCTGACAGAAAGACTTTTGGCATTCTGGATTGCTCCGTCCATTGAATTCGCGCGGGTCACCGTGGTTACATCCTGGAATGCCTTTTCAACTTTGCCCGCAGACTCGCCGATTGCGACAATGGCCTTCACGCGATCTTTGACTAGATCGGTCAAACGGCTGTAATCATTTCCTTTGTCCCTGCCGCCGAGCAACAAGACGATGGGTTGATTGAACGCTTGAAGGGCGTACCACACAGAGTCCACGTTTGTTGCCTTCGAATCATTGTAGTAGCGGACGCCGTTTACCTCCCGGACAAATTCCAGGCGATGTTCCACCCCTTTGAAGTTCTTCAGTGTCGACCTTATCGAAGCACTACCCACGCCCAACAGCTGTCCCACTAATGTCGCTGCCATGGAGTTGTAGAGGTTGTGCATGCCTTTGATGCTGATATCTTCGCACGGTATGACCTCACTGCGTACGCCGTCGATGACGGTCACCAAAAGGCCTTTGTCAACAAAAGCACCTTCGTCCTGCCTTGTTTTGAGACTGAAACCAATCGTCCGACATTTTGCTTGCGCTGCCTCTTTGCGGCACCATTCATCGTCGGCGTCGTAGATTAGGACATCATTTGTCGTTTGATTTTCGAAGATGCGCGCCTTGGAGGCCGCATAGTGTTCCATGGAATGTTCGTACCGATCCATATGGTCTTCCGTAATGTTAAGAATGACAGAGACCCGGGGGCGAAACGTCTCAATATGGTCAAGCTGAAAACTGCTCACTTCCAAAACAGCAATATCTGACGGAGCCAGTTCCAGAACGACGGTTGAGAATGCCGTGCCAATGTTGCCCGCAACAACATGTTTCTTCTTTGCATCGCCGAGTATCCTCCCTAGTAGTGTTGTTGTTGTAGTCTTCCCATTGCTCCCGGTGATGGCGACAATGGATGCCTTACAAAACAAACTCCCGATTTCCAACTCACTGACGACTTTGATGCCGCGTTTCTGCGCTTCGACAACGACGGCGGCATTGCTTGGCACGCCCGGACTCAGTACTAGTAAAGAACAATCATAGACTCGCTCAGAGTGACGATTTGTTTCATACGGGATTCCCTCTTCCACCAGCCGTGCGATTTCCGGCTTGAGATTCTCTCCATTGCCGTTGTCACTGACGAAAAGTTTGGCGCCTTTGGAGTTGAGCAGATGCGCAACTGCGGTGCCGCTCCTCGCCATGCCGATGACTGATATCTTCTTCCCGAGAACATTGAATTCTGACATACATGTTACCGCACCTTAAATGTGACGAGGCTCAGAATCATCATGAGAATTGCCAGGATATAGAACCTTGTCACTATTTTTGGTTCAGGCCATCCCAACAATTCGAAGTGATGGTGGATCGGAGCCATTTTGAAAACGCGCCTTCCTTCACCGTACTTCCGTTTGGTATACTTGAAGTACGTCCTTTGGATGATTACCGAGACCGTTTCCATAAGGAATACTCCTCCCAGGGTGGGAAGAAGCAATTCTTGTTTGATCATGACACACATGGCGCCAATGATTCCACCCAAGGCAAGCGAGCCGGTATCGCCCATGAAGACCTGCGCCGGATAGGAGTTGAACCAGAGAAACCCCAGTGCGGCTCCGCTGATGGCTGCACAGTAGACTGCCAGTTCTCCCGTACCTTTGAGAAATGGAATGATGAGATACTCGCTCCATTTTGCATTGCCCGAAACATAGGTGATGACGGCAAGGGTCATACAAACGATGGCGACCGTACCTATTGCAAGTCCATCGAGCCCGTCTGTCAGATTGACTGCGTTTGATGTGGCTGTAATGATGAAAATGACTACTGGTATATAGAAAATGCCGAAATCGAATCCGAGGTGTTTGAAAAACGGTACTGTCGTGCTCGACTTGAAATGGACAAGATTTGCGTCGATCAATTCAGGGTAGAAATATATTGCGCCGCCCACCACCAGTCCGACGATGACTTGACCGACTATCTTATAGCGTCCGATAAGTCCCTTAGGTTTTTTCTTGATAACCTTCAGATAATCATCGAGGAAACCAACGCTCCCAAGTGCGAGGGTCACAAACAGTATAAGATCAATGTACATGTTCTTGATGTCGGCCCATAAGAACCCGGCAACGAGAATTGACGAAAGGACAATCAGTCCGCCCATCGTCGGAGTGCCCGCTTTGGAAAGATGCGTTTTCGGGGCCTCCAGTTTTGCCAACTCTCCTATCTGGTGTTCTTTCAATTTCCTGATGAGCTTGGGTCCGACCAGAAATGCAATGAGCAATGCTGTCATCGCCGCAGCCCCGGCCCTGAACGTGATATACTGAAACGCCCCGAAGCCGGGAACGTGGTACTTTTTGTCGAGATATGTGAAGAAGTAGAAGAGCATCTAGTCTTTGATCTTTTGTTGAAGATGAGTGATCACTTCTTCCATCTTCATTCCCCGCGAACCTTTAATGAGCACGACATCTCCAGTCGTTACAAATTCCGCAAGTTGTTCACCAAGCGTCACCTTGTTGGTAAAATGATTCTTCACTTTGATGCCGGCCGCAACATTGGTGATCTTTGAAAGAGTGCCGAAGGTGAAGAGACTGTCCACCTTGCATTGCCCAACGGCTTTTCCAATCTTCTGATGCTCTCGTTCTGCGGATCGCCCGAGTTCAAGCATGTCCCCCAGCACCGCAATTCTTCTGCCCGTTGTCTTCATCGACCGAAGTGTCTTGAGCGCAGCCAGCATCGAATCCGGATTTGCGTTATACGAATCGTTGAGGATCGTAAGTCCATCAAGATGGAGGATCTCAGACCTCTTTCCAGTGGATGAAAAACCCATCAATGCCTTTACGATGTTCTTTGAAGGGACCTTCAATGCCAACCCGATGGCAGAAGCGGCTAATGCATTCTTCGCGTTCTGCACACCCGGCACATTCAACTGAATATCAAATGATTTTTTGCCTTTCGGTCGCACATTTACTATCGCACAACCCGTATCGTTCAGTTTGCCCAAGCGGCCCTTGAAATCACCACCACCTGCCCGAAACCCATAGGAAATCGTTTTTAGTCCTTTTGACTTTCTCATCCTCTTCGTCAAATGTTCGTCATCTCTGTTGAAGAAGAACGTTCCTTTGTTTGAACGAAGCCATTCCAACAATTCGCCTTCCGCTTTCGCAACTCCGTCCAAAGATCCAAAATACTCAAGATGCTCCCGCCCGATATTAGTGATCGCGCCATGCGTCGGAGCAAGAATTCTGCAGAGATACGCAATTTCTCCGAAATGATTTGTACCGATCTCAACTACCGCTACGTCGTGATCCTCCGTCAGCCGAAACAACGTCTGGGGCACTCCGATCTGGTTGTTAAGATTTCCCTCAGTGCCGAGAACAGAATATTTTGTTCCGAGAATCGCGGTGACCATATTCTTCGTTGTCGTCTTGCCATTGCTGCCGGCGATTGCAATGACGGGGATATTGAATTTTGCTCTGTAACGCGAAGCAAGATCTCCAAAGGCAACCGTGGTGTCGTCAACAACGAGTCGCGGAACACCGATACTAACCAACATTGTACCGTTGGCATCAGCCCACTTTGTATCGACAATGACAACGGCAGCCCCGTTCCCGATAGCCTTGGTAACGAAATCATGGCCGTCAAATTTTTCTCCCCGGATCGCGACAAAGACGTCTCCGGATTGCGTTGTCCGGCTATCGGTCGATACGCCGGACAGCAGCTCGAGAGATGACGATTCAAATCCCAGGGCACGGACGTATCGGATTCCAAGAATTTCTGATTTCGAAAGCTTCAAGCATTCACCGCGTCAATTCAGTTCGTGAGAGAAAAATTCTTCCACCACTTCACGATCGCTGAAATGAATCTTCTTGGTACCGAGCACCTGGTAATCTTCGTGACCTTTTCCAGCGATGAGGACAACGTCTCCAGGCTCTGCAAGCCCGACCGCTTTTTGAATTGCGACGCGCCGATCCAGTTCCCGGATGAATTTTGTTCCTTTCGGAAGTCCTTGAATAATTTCTTCCAAGATAACGTTCGGATCCTCTGTTCTGGGGTTATCCGAAGTTACAACAGCAAAATCGCTCAACGAACCGACAATGGCGCCCATTAACGGACGCTTGGATCTGTCCCGATCACCGCCGGCGCCGAACACCACGATTATCTTCCCACGGTTCCCGGCGGGCATAACTTCATGAATCGTGCGCAGACATTTTTCCAGCGCATCCGGAGTATGTGCGTAATCAACAATCGCTGTCCAGCCCGTTGTCGATCGAATTTTCTCGAATCTTCCACGAACATTATGAACTCTTTCAACGCCTTGGCGGATTGTATCCTTTGGAATACCAAGGGCGATACCGGCAGAAAACGCCGCCAGAATATTATAGACATTGAATCTGCCCACAAGCTGCGTTGCTATTGTCGTCGACTCAGAGTTGTGGACGATTTCAAATCCGGTTCCATCGATACCCAACGTGATGTTTCTGGCTTCGACGTCCGCAGCACCGTGGGCACTGTATGTTAATTTGGTTGCGTGTGTCGAAGAAAGAATGTTTTTTCCGTAACCGTCATCCAAATTTGAAACGGCGGAGGCAGACGGTTTAAGCTCATCAAAGAGAATCTTCTTTGCCTGGAAGTAAGAGTCCATCGTGCCGTGATAGTCAAGGTGGTCTTGCGTCAGGTTCGTGAAGACGGCTGTATCGAAATCCAGACCATACACTCTTGACTGATGCAAGGAATGGGACGACACCTCCATCGTGGCGGCAGAACAACCTTCCTTCAACATGGTCGCAAACAATGCGTTAAGCTCGAGAGATTCGGGAGTCGTGTGTGTCGCCGGCACGACTTCGTCGCCAATCCTGTATTCTATAGTTCCTACCAATCCTGACTTCATGCCCGCTGATTCGAAAATCGATCGTACCAGGTGTGTTGTTGTGGTTTTTCCGTTTGTTCCTGTAACGCCGACCAACTTCAAAGATTTTGACGGATGTCCGTAATAGTTTGCCGAGATAATAGCCAGGGCCTTTCTCGAATCCGGAACCACAATTTTTACGACTCCGACATGCATGAAATATGAATCGGGCAACGTTGAATCAGATTCCAATACGACGACTTTGGCACCGCGCTCGATTGCGCTACTTACGTACGCGTGTCCATCCACACCAGTTCCACGGATCGCCACGAAACAATCGTTCGCCGAGACTTTTCTTGAATCGTATTGAATGGCACCGACTTCCACATCATGAGTAACGACCATCCGGCCATACATCGTCTGAAACATTTTTGTTACCTGTACTCCATCCAGGAGTTTCGCGAGGTTCATGCGTGCGGATTAATGCAAGGCTGCGGTTGTTATCGTCCGTGGTTCGCACTCGATCCGGAGCGTTGACCCCGTTCGCACTCTCTGCCCTGCGCTTGGATCCTGACGCACGACAATCCCGGATCCCTGAATATGGACATCAAGGTCGTCGACAACAAGAAGGTTGATCGCCCTTCTCAAGCTCATGCCTTTGAGATTCGGAACTATGACAGTCCCATCTTTTTGGGGGACCGATTCGCTATTGAGCACCAACGTTACTCCATCTCCTCGCTGTGCCAATTTGCCCGGATCTGGTGATTGCCGGAACACCACATCTCCCTTGCCGAACGTCTTTACCGTAAGGCCGTGACCCTCCAGGATCTTTTGGGCGATCGTCACATTGATCGTACGGACATCCGGAACCCTGATGGTGCTGTCCTGCACATCGGGTTCTTGCGTCATGAGAGGATGCGAAAAGCGCCACGATGAATGAACAATGCGTTCTGCAATAGCACGAAAAATCGGACCGCTCGTTTCCCCACCGTAGTAGCTGCGCGCCCGTGGATTATCCATCATCACGAGACAGACGATCTGTGGATCTTCCACGGGGTAGAATCCTACGAACGACGCTGTAAAATCTCCGGGCGAGTATCTCCCTTCGACAATTTTCTTGGCGGTTCCCGTTTTGCCGGCAATCCGTACGCCTTCCAGTTTTACCACTTTCGCCGTTCCGTCATCAACAACCTTTTCGAACGCCTGCGTCAGCAGTTGCGCCGTGTGCTCTGAAATAACTTGTCGAACCTTTTCGGGTTTCTGTTCGCGAATCAAATCGTTCTTCTGATTGTGAATGCTCGCCACGACGTAGGGCTGCATGAGAAACCCTTTGTTTGCCACCGCTGCATAGGCAGCGACAATTTGCAGGGGAGTAACACCAACCTCATAACCAAAAGCCATAGTCATCAGCGATGTACCCGACCATTCAAACGGCTTTTTCAATCTTCCGCGGACCTCTCCCGGCAAATCGACGCCCGTAATCATACCGAACCCAAAATCGCGCGCCTGACGATAGAACCGTTCCGGTCCTATACTCTTGCTTACCTTCGCCATAACGATGTTGCTGGAAAGCTCGACAGCCTGTTCGAATGTAAGCCATTCATAGGGATGCGTATCACGGATCACGCGGACAGGTCGGTTGTTGATGAGGACCTGCATAGCACCGTGCTCTGCGTAGAAACGCGAGTCCGGGTTGACAAGCTTTCCTTCATACGCGGCAGAGGCAGTAACAACTTTGAATACTGATCCCGGCTCGAAGATATCGGTCACGACCCGGTCACGCGCCTGATTCATATCAAATCTCGTGATGTCGTTCGGATTGACTCCGGGGTAGACGGCAAGTGCAAGAATTTCGCCGGTCTTCGGGTTCATCATCACGGCCAATCCACCCTCGGCCTTGTTTGCAGTTATCCCGCGCCGAAGTTCCTCCTCCACGATAGCCTGGTATTTGAGGTTGATGGTAAGCGTTACATCGTTGCCATCGACAGGATCGATTTTGGGGAAGTCGGCCGAAGGTCTTGTACGACCCAGGCCGTCACGTTGCAGCACGATTGAACCATTCGTGCCTCTCAGTTCATTGTCGAGCTCAAGCTCGAGGCCGGATATTCCTTTGTTATCGACGTCTGTAAATCCAACGAGGGTGCCGCCCACGTCATCGTATTGGTAGACTCGTTTCGGCTCGTTGATCACAACGATACCATCATGAGGCTGTATTTTCTTGGCGATTTCCGGTCTGACGCCACGTTCAAGCCAGACAAATCCCTTTTGACTCTGAAGCTTTTCGAGATAGTATGTTGCTGGTTTGCCGAAAATTCGAGAGAACTCACCTGCAACATCCTCTGCATCATCTCCGATAAACTTCGGATCCGCAGAGAACGACTGATACATCGTATTAGTCACCAGTGCGTTGCCTTCGCGGTCATAGAGTTTACCCCGGGTGGCAGGCAACACAAACTTCGCTTCGTACTGCTTCCTTGCTATTTTCTGGTATTTGGGGGCCTCGATGATCTGGATAAAGACAAGCTTTGCTGCAACGGCCAGAAAGAACAGGGCGAAGAAAGACTTCAAGAAGAAAAAGCGAACTCGGAATTCCCTTTCCTTCCTGGCGTCAGATGATTGCGGAGTCGCAGTCGGTGCGTTCATTGAGCTTTCTTCTGCAAGGCGGGTTGCCGCGAGGACAGCATTTGCCGGATCTCACGGACTTTGTCGCCATCGATCTGAATCCATTGCGGCGGCCCTTTCGGATTATGCAACCCCAGGTTGTCCTCGGCCATTTTTCTGATCCGTTCGAGGCTCGACATCCTGTTGATCTGTGCTTTCAACATTTCTTGTTCGTTCAGAATTTGTTGAAGACGGGCCTGTTCGTCGCTGACATCTTTGAGCAGCTCTTGAACTGCGATCACATTGCCGACATACAGCACGATTGCAATCGCGACTCCGATCATGGTCAACATAAGATTGAACGGAGAGCGCTTTCGCTTATTGATGACCCTATTCCGTGCATCCGGGCCCTGTCGGGTGAACTCGTCTTGCGGCATGGGAGAAGACGTGGTTCCTCCATAGATGACCGGTTCAGAGGGGGGGACAGCAGTACGGGTCGGCAATGAAATCGTCGCAGGAGAAGTGTTCTCTATTGCCGAATTCATCGCCCGCTCAGCATAAATTTCTCCAAGATTCTTTGGCGTGTTGGCCAACTGTTCATCTCCGGCAATTAGACTTTTTCTGCAGCGCGAAGTTTTGCGCTTCGCGCTCTTGGGTTCATCCGAACTTCAGATTCTTTGGGTTCGACAAACTTTCTCGTAAGAATTCTCAGGCTGGGCTGTAACGTTGCCGGGGGAAGGAATTTCGAAATGCTTGTGTCGGAGGTCGCAGCTGCGGCTTTCATTGTCTCCTTCACGATCCGGTCTTCCAGCGAATGATAGGATATGACGACCAATCTCCCTCCCTTATTCAGAACGTCGATGGCGCTGGAGAGCCCAATTTTCAGGTTATCGAGCTCACCGTTCACTTCGATTCTGATCGCCTGAAACACCCTTGCCAGTGTTTTTGTCAGAAAACGGTCACCG
>CAZOIM010000016.1:0-30251 GCA_964579855.1 uncultured Ignavibacteriaceae bacterium
TTTCAGTTGTAGGAATGGTTCGTCGAATTTTCCCACATTAAATAAGACTGTTATATCTGAATAAGATTATTGAATGGCCCTACCGTAATTTCAAAGAGAATAGTCACTTTCTGTGTCACCATTGAAGCCATCGTATCAGCACAAGGGGCACGAGATTTGTCGATAAAATGCTGAAGAATTATACAAACTAGGTATTGATGCAATCTCAACAAAACACAAGGTCGTTGAATCCCAACGCAATAGGAGGTTCTATGAGAAGGTTTTTACAAGTATTTGCTGTCCAGATGCTTATCTCTGCGATTCTGGCTTTACCCGTAGTTGCGCAGGTCGCCAAGATCGTGGTTAACGGCGTTCCTGACAGGTTCAAGAGCGCAAATTCCGGGCAAGTCGCTTCTGGTCTCAAGACCGTCGCCGTCGGAAGTCGCGTTGTCTTGTCGCCTTTAATCTATTCTGGTCAGGGAACCAAGTATTCCGATACGCTCGTTCGTGTGACAAGCGCATTGTGGACTCTTACGGCGGTTCCTTCTGGTTCGACAGCCGCAATAGCTGACACAGTCACAGGACTCAACGGAAAAGTAGTCTATTTCATTGCTGATTCAGCGGGCACATACACTATTGCGTTAACGACAACTCCAGGGACAACGCCGGCCACAGTGTCGCTAAATATCCTTGCGGCAACCTATATCGGAGCTGGCATAAGTTCAGCACACAACTCAAATGGCGTTCCGAATGCATGCAAATCTTGTCACGCAGGTACTTTGGCCCCCAATTTCACTGATTGGCAGAGTACGAACCACGCCCAGGCTGTCAAGAGAAAAGTAAATGAAGTCGGCGGCCATTTCAACAAGAGCTGCTTGTCCTGCCACGCCATTGGTGCGACAGCTCTCCCGACGCATAAAAACAACGGGTTCGATGATAACGCGCTTTTGGAAGGATTCCCGAATTCCATCCTGCCCGATACAATCGGGAAATTTGATACTCTCGTCGCAAAGTATCCCAAGACGATGGCGACAACAGGGATCCAATGTGAGAATTGCCACGGTCCTGCAGGCGCACACATTACGAACGGTGATCCTGCGAAACTCGATGAAACGTTTTCGAACAGCACATGCGATCAATGCCACTTCTCAACAGATCGCCACGGTATCGGTTATGCGTGGACGGGTTCTGCACACGCAAATTCGATGGCCGAAGGTTCTCAAATCCAGTATATGGACCGTTTCCCCTGCGCTAAGTGTCACACTGCACAGGGATATGTCAATAACACGATCGGTGGACAGCCCGTCCCAAATAATTCCGGGAGCGTGCTGAGCTATAGCAATCCGATGCCTGTGGGTTGCGTTACTTGTCACGATCCACACAAGAACAACAACCCATCAATGGTTCTGAGTGGTGCTGCGAGCAACAACGGTGCCTATACTTTCCCGCAGCTTCGTGTAAACAGCATAGATGAAGCTTGCCTTGGATGTCATGAAACACGAATCAGCAGCCGTGGTCTCCACACTTCACATCAGGGTTCGATGTTGGTTGGAGCAGATGCTACCCCCTTTGCTTTAGCGAACGTGAAGGCATACCGCGCGAATGCGAATGACATGTCCACGAACGCTGGTCTCTGGTCAGGCTGGGAATTCCCGGGTTATACATACACAAATTCATCGCACAGCGCAATCGAAGATCGCTGCGTAACATGTCATATGGCTCAATCGCCAACGAATATTATAGCTGCGAATTCCAATTTCACCATACCCGACACCATGTTGAACAAATTGGGAGGCCATACATTCAGGGTCGCCTACACTTCGCCCGGCTCAACAACCCCAATACTTAATCCGACGGGCTGCACAAGCTGCCACGGAACAGTAACGATGGATTTTGTCGAACTCACCCAGACAAAGACAAAAAACCTTTTGGCGACTCTCGCAGCACTCATCCCGAAGCGAGATTCAATTGGTACGATGATCCTGTTCCAGGATACCGTTGCGTACCAGAATTGGAAATTGTCCGCATCGTTCGGCTATCCGAAGCGCGCGTTGACCACTACGGAACTCGCGGCTGCCTACAACTACCAGTTCATAAGCAATGACGGAAGTTATGGAGTTCACAATTTCAAGTATACTGAGGAGCTTCTGAATTCATCGATCGATCAAATGCAGCTTGCAGTCGGAACGGCTGCCATTGCACAGATCAGGGATGTGCCCGGTGACAATGGAAAATCGGTACAAGTCGTATGGAATAAATTCCCCGCGGAGAATACAAGTTATAATAGGGTTGTCAACTATGGCATCTGGAGGCAGGATCCGCTTCTTCCTGTAGCCGGCAGCTCTGTGAGCAAGTTTAATTCCTACAAGGAAATGATAAAGGCGGGTACCGTTGGAAATCAGTATGTGATGGGAACGTCCGTCTGGACATTTGTCGCGTCGGTCCCGGCCTCGAACCTGTCGCAATATTCTTACGTCGCTCCAACCTTGTTCGATTCGACCAAGACAACCGGGATGAAGTTTACGGCATTCTACATCTCAGGCTACACGGCCGACCCGACATACGTCTACAAGTCTCCGGTCGATAGCGGATATTCTCTCAACAACATGATCCCACTAACACCGTCCAGCATCGCAGCGAAATCCAATGCACAGGGAATCACGCTCACATGGGATCCCCCAACGCAGCGTGACAATGATGTGGTGCAGTATGCGATCTATCGCGGAACCTCATCGAATTTCGTGCCGACGTCGCCGTTGACCTTGGTAAAGATGGCAACGACATACCTTGACGCTTCCACATCTTTGGGAACGACGTACTACTACCGGATTGCTGCTATTGATAATGCCGGAAATGTTAGCGACCTTTCAACCGTCATAAGCCTCAAAGCGACGGATGTCGAAAAAATCGCTGGATTGCCAACGGACTTCAATTTGGAGCAGAATTATCCAAATCCGTTCAATCCGACTACCCAAATCGGTTTCTCGCTGCCGAGCGCATCGAATGTTAGAGTGGGAATCTACAACGTTTCAGGCGAGCTCGTCCGCACTCTCGTAAACGACCAGATGGCCGCAGGAGTGTATCGACTCACTTGGAATGCGACGGACAACCAAGGCAGGAATGTTAGCAGCGGCGTTTACATTTACCGAATTCAGGCCGATAAGTTCGTTACTTCGAAAAAGATGGTGCTCCTGAAGTAACCATTAAGAGCCGCCAATTTTCATATTAGTGGATATCTCAAAAAAATGATCAACATGCCCGCGAGCGAAAGTTGTCCGCGGGCAAGTTGTTTTTGGGGCCCAGGCTGAACAAGGCCTTAGTTTGGCATCATGTCAAACCGGTCGATTTTCACCCAAAATACCTATTCCCAACATATGGAATTCGGTGACTACAAGAACTACAAATGATAATGCTGAAAACATCATCGCTGCAAAAACGCCGAAATCGATTAGATTTTCAACACAAGGAGGATTGGCCTGACAGGCACGAGATTTGTCGCAATTTGGGCGTTACAGGCTTGACCAAAGGAAGCGGGGAACACACACTTTCTGCTATGATGCAAATGAAGAATATTGAGGAAAGGAACTCGAAATGAAGCGTTTATTGACAATGTATGCCAGTCTGATTCTCATTGGACTAATGTGGATAGAGTCTCCCGCTCAGGTTGTGAATGTCCTTCGGGATGCTCGTTCAGACAGAACCAGAGACATTTCCGGAACTTCGTGGCAAGTTTATAGTGGATTGCGTGTGGTAGGAAGAGGTGCAACGGTATACCTCATCGCTGACACCACCGGATCAGGCGCAAGTACAGTGACCAGTTTTGCCTGGACGTTTCTTACCAAGCCTGCAGGATCGAATGCGACGTTCACGAATCCGACAGGAATGAGCACCAAATTCATGCCTGACAGCGTTGGACAATATATCGTCCAAGTCACCGTCAACGGTAGCAAGACCGATCTCGATACGCTCTTTGCGAGCACATACGCGGGCATCGGAAGCAAATTTCCGCAATGCGGATTTGTCTCTGCTTGTCATGGCGACAAAGTTACTAGTTTCACCGGCACCGCCCACGCCAAGATTTTCTCGCAAGGCATTACTGGACAACTGGAAGTCAATACAGCCGGCAAGGGCACTTACTCTCCAGTCTGCACCAAATGTCATACGACAACAGGAGATCCTCTGCTGGACAACGGCAATTTCGGGTACCTGGCTCACAAGACCGGCTGGGATACTACGTGGTACAAGCCGTACACGAAAAGTGGAGTTTCCTATCTCATTCCTTATCAGGATTCTACCGCGTACAAGCAGTTGATGACGACACCAGCATATTCCTCGATGGTTGGTTTGGCGAACATCGGATGCGAATCCTGCCACGGACCTGGCACGAATCACACGGGTGATGCCACGAAAATCGGCGTGAGTTACGATGCGGGTGTCTGCCAGACGTGCCACGACGCACCACCTCATCATACGAAGGGAACAGAGTGGACACGATCCGGTCACGCGACCTGGGAAATTGGTAAGCTCGATGCAAATCGTACGAGTTGCTTCCCGTGTCACAGTGGAAGTGCTTTTGCAAAATGGATTGATGCAGGAAGAGTAACTTCCAAAGCGGGATATACAAACAGCGATATCGCAATGCCTCTGACGTGTGCAGGTTGTCACGATCCCCACAGTGCAACAAACCAGCATCAACTGCGAACCGTTGATGTCGATTCCCTCAACAACGGATACAAAATTCCCCCGAGCACCGAGGTGGGCGGTATGGGTCAGCTTTGCATGAATTGCCATCGCTCACGTTACAACGTTGCAGCGAAGGTCAAGCCGAATTCCGCTCCGTACTACGGATTTGCTGATCACTATGGTCCACACGGAAACCCACAGGCGGACATGTTCCTAGGCCGAAATGCCTGGCAGTATGGCGACTCTTCAGTCACAGGACTTGCGACTCACCTTGGCGTCACCGATGCTTGCGTCACATGCCATATGCCCGGCGGCAATCACGAATGGGCGATGGTCGATACGCTCGGCAATGACAAGGTTTCTGCGTGCCAAACGTGTCATGGCTCAGGCATTACAAAGTTCACGGACATCATGGCGTCATTTGATTACGACCACGATGGCAAAATCGAGCCGGTGCAGACAGAAGTCGAGGGGCTTCTTAACCAGCTCAAAGCCAGGTTACCGATTGATGTAACGACTGGTGAACCGACCCTTGCAATGAAGGACAGTCTCCTTGTTAAAGGAAATTTCAAGGCGATCGCAGATATCTACAACTACACGTTCGTCAAGAACGATGGTAGCTTGGGCGTGCACAATACTAAATACGCCGTGTCAGTCCTTCAAAAAGCACTGGGTTACTACCCAACCTATGTCAACAAGACCGAACAGACGCTTCCAACTGCGTTTGAGCTTGGTCAGAATTATCCAAATCCATTCAATCCTACCACGACGATCAGCTTCTCCGTGCCAAAACAAGAATACGTTGTTCTTGTGATTTATGATATGCTTGGCAAAGAAGTGAACAGGCTTGTCGATGGACAGATGAGCGCAGGGTCATTCAAGACTACCTGGCGTGGAGACACAAAGAACGGCGAAAAAGTCTCAAGCGGCGTGTATTTCTACCGACTTCAGGCTGGTTCCTTCAGCGCCGTCAAGAAGATGTTGATGTTGAAGTAAGGCATCAAACCGCAGACGCACCGTTACCCCTTGTCGGTGCAATTCAGAATGATGCCTACCTATGCCCGCGTGTCTAACCTCACGCGGGCATTTCGTTTTCTACGACCCTCCTCCAGTTTCTTCTACCCTTGAATTGGGGAAAATACATCGTTAGCTTCACTCATCACGCCCGCATGACACTCAATTATCAGACATACGGAAAAGGCACTCCGCTTATCATATTGCACGGATTGTTCGGGATGCTTGACAACTGGCATTCAGTGGGCAAGATGCTGGCGGAATATTTCCAAGTATACGTCGTCGACCAAAGGAATCACGGTCGTTCTCCGCACTCACCAGAGTTTGACTACGATGCAATGGCAGATGACGTGCGTGAATTCACGGCACAAAGGAGCATTTCGTCGTGTTTCCTTCTCGGTCATTCCATGGGGGGCAAGGTGGCAATGACTGCTGCGTTGAAGTATCAAGATCTATTCTCAAAACTGGTCGTCATCGACATCGCTCCGCGATCGTATCCATCCTTCCACGATACTTTGCTGGACGCATTGACATCACTCAATGTAAGCGAGTTCTCTTCTCGGCAGAATATTGATGAAGCCCTATCGGTCACAATCCCCGAGGCGGCCGTTCGGCAATTTCTTATGAAGAATTTGTCCAGAGATCCGGATGGATCGTTTCGTTGGAAAATGAACTTGCGCGTACTTTCAGCTAAATATCAGGAGGTATTGAAGGAAGTTAGCAGCGAGGCCAGGTTTTCCAGGCCCGCCTTGTTCATACGAAGCCTGAAGTCATCGTACATTGGCGAGGGAGATATTCCAGATATTAAACGATTGTTTCCCCGGGCAATCATAGCGGATTTCAATACTGGACACTGGGTACACGCGGAGGCCCCTGAGCAATTAACACGGACTGTTACAGAATTCCTTTTGAGAGGAAATTCGGTAGTGTGATTAGCATTTGTTACACATACTGTCCAGCGACCCATCCGGAGGACCAAGCCCACTGGAAATTGTATCCGCCAAGCCAACCGGTGACATCCACCACCTCTCCTATGAAGTAGAGTCCCGGAACCTTCTTCGTCTCCATTGTCTTCGATGAAAGGTCGTTCGTATCAATGCCGCCGACGGTTACTTCCGCCTTCGCATATCCCTCCGTTCCGAAAGGTGCAATCGTCCATGCGTTCAACTCTTCTGCGATTCCGCGCAATTCTTTCAGCGAGTAACTATTCATGGGACGCGTTCCGCCTCGCGATTCGAACCAATTCTGGATGAAACGCTTTGGCAGCAGTGGTTCCAACACCGTGGAGAGGTTTAATTTCGAATTGAGTCCTTGTCGCAGAAATTCATAGGCATCTTGGTCGGGCAGAAGATTGAGAGTTATGGTCTCTCCTTCGTCCCAATAAGATGAGATTTGGAGTATTGCCGGGCCGCTCAATCCGTGATGCGTGAAGAGCATTTCGTCACGAAATTCAATTCCGTTCAGACCAACAATGGCAGTAAGAGAAATTCCGCTGAGTGAGGCGAAGAACTCTTTGTCAGCGGATTTGAATGTCAAAGGAACTAGACCTGGTTTTGGGTCCACGATTTTGATCCCAAATTGTCTGGCAGTAGTATAGCCAAAGTTCGACGCACCCAGCTTCGGTATCGAAAGACCTCCCGATGCGACAACGAGCGATGCGGCTTCCACCTCCCCTATGTTTGTGCTCAGAACAAACGCGCCGTCCTTTTGCATCGACCTGACTTCCGTGCCCGTCTGGATCACTGCGCCTGTCGATCTGCATTCATTCAACAATAGATCAATAATCTGCTGCGAACTCCCATCGCAAAAGAGCTGCCCAAGTTTCTTCTCGTGATATGCAATGCCGTGCTCTTCTATGAACGCAATAAACCGAGAGCTTGGGTAGCGTGAAAGAGCTGATTTGCAGAAGTGGGGGTTCTGGGAAATATAGTTGCGGGGTTCAGCGTGAAGGTTTGTAAAATTGCATCGGCCGCCGCCTGAAATCCGTATTTTCTCTCCTATCTTATCGTTGTGTTCAATAACGAGAACCGATCTGCCCCTCTTCCCTGCTTCGATCGCGCACATCAGTCCAGCAGCACCTGCACCGACAACGATTACATCTTTCTTCGTCATTTTCTTTCAATAGGTCGTGAAAAAGCCGCCCGAGCAGTTTCAGGCGGCTTGCTTGGAACTATCAATACCAAATTGAAGTCTTTGCGGCAATTCGTGACCGCTGCTAATTGCCGACTATTCTTCTTTCGCCCTCATCGAATCCCACACCAAATAGGCGGCAAGCAACAGAAACACGACCAAACCCGCAATCTCAGCCGCATTGCTTTCTTGCCATTTCGCATTCAGCAAATCGATTCCCGAAAACTTGAGGAATGCCCCGAATACTCCAAACAATGAACCGCCCGCAATGAATCCCGAGGCAATCAGCGTTCCCCGCGAGAGACGCGCATTATTGAGTTTTTCGTTTTTTGTCCTGGTGGACACGAACCATGCAACCAAGCCGCCGGCAAGGAGGGGTGTGTTTAGCTCTTGGGGGATATACATACCGAGCGCAAACGCGAGTGGAGGCACTTTGATCATCGTAAGAAGCAATGCAATTATTGCTCCGACGAGATAGAGCAACCAGGGCGCAGCAACATTAGACATGAGTGGCTGTATTACCGCTGCCATAGCATTTGCCTGCGGAGCAACGAGTGCGTTCGGACCTTTGAATCCATACGTATCATTGAGTATCAGGATCACGACGCCCACGGTAGCTGCGGAGACCAGTATCCCGAGGAATTTCCAGGTTTCTTGTTTTTTGGGCGTTGATCCGAGCCAGTATCCGATCTTCAAATCAGTAATGAACGAGCCCGCCACCGAGAGCGCCGTGCAAACGATGCCTCCGATGATAAGAGCACTAACCATCCCTGATTCACCCGTCATCCCCATACTGACCAGGACGACAGATGAGAGGATGAGTGTCATCAGCGTCATACCGGAAACAGGATTCGTTCCCACGATCGCAGTCGCATTGGCGGCAACCGTCGTGAACAAAAACGATATGACGACCACGAGGAGAAGGCCTGCTACCGCGTGCCAGAAATTGAATACAACACCACCCCATAAGAAAACGAAAATGAGAAGTGCCGTCAGAAGAATGAGCAGGATTACGAACGGCATACGGATGTCGGACTGCCAACGGGTCTCCGTGACGACCTCGGATCTTCGTTTTGGCAAGATCTCGCGGTAAGCGAGAGAGAACGCACCTGCAATGATTTTCGACGACCGTATGATTCCAATGATCCCTGCCATCGCGATACCGCCGATGCCGATCTGGCGAACGTACTGTCTGAATATCTCCTCTGCACTCATGGCGGAGATCAGCTTTGTTGCGGTCGCTCCGAAGGGCACGGTGAGATTCCTTCCGATTTCACTGACCAGCGGAATCATCACGAACCACGAAAGGAATGAACCCGCGCAAATGATGGCCGCGTATTTTAGTCCGATGATGTAGCCCAGGCCGAAAATCATTGACAATATATCGACCTTAAATACCAACTTTATCTTATCCGCCAACTCCTGACCAGCGGGCACGATGCGTGAACTGACAACTTCGGACCACCATCCAACCGAAGTTGCAATGAAATCATAGATACCCCCGATGAGCCCGCTCACTACGAGAACAAGGGCTTGTTTGCCCCCTTTTTCCCCTGCCATAAGTATTTCCGTGGTCGCCGTTGCTTCGGGAAATGGGAGTTTTCCGTGCATGTCTTTGACGAAGTATTTCCTGAATGGGATCAGAAAGAGAATGCCAAGAAAGCCGCCAAACAAGGCAGCAAGGAACATATGAAAGAAACTTGCCGGCAAATTCAGTATGTAAAGCGCCGGGATGGTGAAGATCGCTCCCGCAACAACCGATCCCGATGTAGAGCCAATTGACTGGATGATGACATTCTGACCAAGTCCGTTCTTCTTACGTGCAAGACTTGTGACCCCTACTGCGAGTATCGCAATGGGAATCGCCGCCTCAAACACTTGTCCGATTTTCAGACCCGAATACGCCGCTGCAGCCGAGAACAAAAGCGCCATCAAAAGCCCCCAACCTACGGACCAAACGGTTACTTCAGGATGATTCTGCTCGGGCGACATGACCGGGCGGTATTTCTCCCCTTCCTTGAGTTCTTTGTAGGCATTTTCGGCGAGAATGTTGTTTTGCGTATTGGATTCCATTGGACCTCATTCCTTTCGTGCGACAAGACGTGAGCAAAGTGATTGGTGCGGAGTCCGCGAGATTGCGGAAGAGAAACTTGCTTCCATCTCACATCTCCTTCCGCCTTCGTATTTCGGAACAAGAATGCTAGATACGGCTTTTTTCGACCCAGACCTGGATGAGATTAAGAACTGTTTCAACGGATTTTTCCATTCCGTAGACTGACACCCACTCCGTACGACTGTGGTAGTTTGCGCCTCCCGTAAAAATGTTTGGCGTCGGAAGGCCGTCTGCAGTGAGCCGAGAACCGTCTGTACCGCCGCGAATGGGAACCCATTTTGGCTTAAGACCGGTTCGTTCAGCAGCTTCCCACAAATAATCGATCACACGTGGATCTTTCTCAACACCCTTCCTCATATTCCGATACGACTCAACGATCTTAAGTTCAATGTTTGCGTGCGGATATAGTTGCCGGACATCTGCGAGTATCTTTTCCAACCTTTGTTTGAGGGCATCAAGCCCTTCTGTCTTGAAATCACGGAAGAGAATCTTCACAGACGATTTTGCCACTCCGCCTTCCAGGACGTATGGATGGATGTATGGCTCATAACCTTCTGTTGTCTCCGGGGCCATGTCTTTCGGGAGCCGCGCTATGACATCCGAAATCACGCGGATCGAATTGACCATGATGTTTTTAGCACTCCCCGGATGAATGTCCCGTCCGTGGACGGTGACGATCGCTGTATTCGCGCTAAAGGTTTCTTTGTTGAGTTCTCCGGGTGTGTCCCCATCAACCGTATATGCGAATTTTGCTTCAAATTCCTTCAAATTGAAGAACTTCGTCCCTGCCCCCACTTCTTCATCAGGGGTAAATGCAATCTTGACATCGCCTCTTTGAATTTTGGAATTGTTCATGAGCGTTTGAACAGCCGTCATGATGATCGCAAGACCAGCTTTGTCATCAGCCCCCAGAAGAGTCGTCCCATCCGTCGTGACGATTGTCTTGCCGATGTTGTTGGCAAGTTGGGGGTTCTCAGAGACTCGTATTGCCACTGATTTATCGCCTGAAAGAACAATGTCGCCTCCCTTGTAGTCCTTGATCACATTCGGTTGTACATTTGCACCGCTTACTTCAGGAGAAGTGTCAACGTGGGCGATGAAACCCACCGGCGGGACTTTGCCGAATGCTTTATCGGATTTTTGGAGATTGCTTGGAATCGTTGCCGTAACATATCCGTACTTGTCGATCTTGACATCTGGAACACCGATCTCCTTCAATTCTTTTACCAAAAGATTGAGAAGAGTCCATTGTTTTTCAGTACTGGGGTATGTCGTCGAGTCTTCTACGGATTGAGTATCGATAGCAACATACCTGAGGAGTTTGTCGAGGACTGTTTCATTCATGGTTCTGCCCTTCGAAGAGAGTGGATAGTAAATCGGACTGAAGCGGGACGACGATTTTCAGAAGGTCACCTGATGAATAGTATAAATAAGATAGGGAGAAGGAATAATAGATGCAGTCAAAATTGGGATGAAACAAAGAACTTTTCCCGCTGCTTCTCACTCCTGAGAAAAAAAATAACTCGAAGTTCACCGTGAATTCCAAGGATACGAACAGACCCCATCGACAATCAGAACCGTTTTCGTGGGAGGCAAGGAAAGTCCTCAAGGAACAACCTTATTCAAGGGAGTTTTCCTTTTCGTCGCACCATCAGATTTCAGAGCATATTGCGGGAATGGATGAATTCCATTCGCTCGGTTGGAGGTATTCTTGTTCCTTGACTTTGCGGTAACAAACTGCAATTTTGACCAAGGTTTTTCAAAACCTTTCCTTCACCAAATCTGGTTGTGCCTATGAAATCCTTTCGGAAACTTCTCATTTCCTGCATCCTAATTTTCGCCGCCGAAGTGCGAGCGCAACAGGTGATATTTCCACAACCTCTGAGTCCACGGATCGCAAATTACACGATATCTGTTTCTCTCGATGCACAAAAAAAGATGTTAAGTGGCAAGGAGTCCCTCCGATGGGCAAATACCACAAAGGATAGGATTAGTGAATTGCGTTTTCATTTGTATCTGAACGCGTTCAAGAATTCGAAATCAACGTTTATGAGCGAGTCCGGAGGACAACTCCGCGGCCAGGGAATGGAGGCTGGGGGCTGGGGCTGGATTGATATTACTTCCATGAGTATTCACAATGGGGAAGAACTCAAATCGAAGATGGAGTTCGTTCACCCGGACGATGAGAATGTGATGGACCAGACAGTGGTCCGAGTCCCGCTTTCGAAGCCCGTTCTTCCCAATCAAACGATCATCGTCGATATTGATTTTACGGCCAAGCTGCCGAAGGTATTTGCGCGAACCGGATACAGCCAAAATTATTTCATGTGCGGACAGTGGTTCCCCAAGATCGGTGTGTACGAGCCGGCGGGCATGAGATATGCGACTCAAGGCCAGTGGAATTGTCACCAGTTCCATGCAAACTCAGAGTTCTATGCGGACTATGGAGTGTATGACGTCGCTATGACCGTTCCGCAAGACTACGTGCTCGGTGCAACCGGCATTCTTGAGCGTGAACGCGCGAATGGCGACAGTACGAAGACCTATTATTACCACGCCGAAGATGTCCACGATTTTTCCTGGACAGCCTCTCAGTTCTACAAAGTCGTTGAAGACAAATGGAAGCACGTGAATATACGACTCCTTACTCAGTCGGATAGGGTCAAAGGACAAGCGCAACGATATATTCAATCTGCAAAAGCCGCGCTACAGTACATGGATGAGCACGTTGGAAAATACCCCTACCCGAATCTTACGATCGTTGACCCGCAGTGGGGGGCTGAAGGTTCCTGGGGGATGGAATACCCAACACTAATTACCGGTGGAACGTATTGGGGCACTCCCGCTGGCATCAAATGGACAGAAAACGTCACCATTCACGAATTCGAGCACCAATACTTCTACGGCCTTGTCGGAAGCAACGAATTCGAAGAGGCCTGGCTCGACGAAGGGTTCACCCAGTATTTCGAGAACCGTACGATGGATGCGACTTACGGACCGAAGACCTCATTCGTGGATCTTGTGGGATTTCATATGGGCGATTTCGAGAGTTCGCGTACGGGTTATACCAGCATGATCAATCCGAAGATCGCGCCCACATTTACGAATGCCTGGGGCTACAAGGCTGGGGGATACGGCGAGATGACATACTACAAGTCAACAACGTTCCTGACCACATTGCAACGGATGATAGGTGACGATGTCATGGACGAAGTGATGAAGACCTACTTTGAACGGTGGAAATTCAAGCATCCGAGTTCGAAAGATTTCATTGCTGTCGTAAATGAGGTTATCCACAAGCGTCTTGGGGACAAGTTCGGAAAAGATATGAATTGGTTCTTCGATCAAATGCTGTATGGAACCGATGTATGCGACTATGAGCTCACGTACGTTCGGAGCCAGCCGGTCTTTGGCACCCGAGGACTTATCGACAGCGCCGGAGTCAAGACCTCATTTCACGAGCCATTTGATGCCAAGAAGGCCCTTACCTATGAATCCGAAATCCTCGTGAGTCGGCTTGGTGAAGTCCGAATGCCGGTCGATGTGCTCGTCCATTTCGAGGATGGAAAACAGGTTCGCGAGCATTGGGATGGACAAGCACGGTGGAAGAAGTATACCTATACCGGGCTCAGCAAGGCAGATTGGGCGAAGGTGGACCCGGACAATGTTCTGGCGATCGACGTCAACGTGAACAATAATAGTAAGACAACCGATCCGATTTCCCAGCCCATTTGGAAGTACACCGTGAAGTTTCTCTATTGGATGCAGAACGTCATCCAGTATTCGTCGCTGTTTTGAGACCCGAGTGAGTTCGTACTTTATCCATTGAAATCTTAACTACAAAGAACCCTATGAAATTTCTCAAAGCACTCACAGCCGGCGTTCGTACGACAAACAAGTCCTATCAGATGATTGCTCTACTCTACACCACGAATTTCGCTTTTGCCGCCATTCTCGCGTGGGGTTTCCGATCGGTCCTCATCAAGACGATGGGTGATTCCATGAATCTCGAAAATCTCGTGAAGGACTTTGACTATACGGTCTTTACGGACTTCATGTTCAAGTATGGCGGCAGGATTACTGCGCTCATTTCGCAGCTCTCATGGCTGGTCTTCTTCTATCTGCTGATAAGCACGTTGCTTGGCGGAGGCACAATTGCGTTGCTCAAAAATACAGACGAACGGTTCTCCATGAGCTCGTTCTTTGAGAATTGTGGGAGGTATTTCTTCAGATTCGTTCGATTGCTGCTGATTTTCGGAGTTATTCTCTTTCTTATAGGCATCGTTTCGAGTATGATATTCGGATTCATTTACAGTGCCTTAACCTCGAACGTTGTCTCGGAGGTATTGCCTTTTACGCTTGCAGTTATGCTGTTGTTGCTTTTCCTGTTCGTAGTCATGCTCGTCGTGATGATGGCGGACTATGCCAAAGTCTCCACAGTAGTCAATGATTCGAAGTCGATGCTGAAGGCATCGTGGCAAGGCATCAAGTTTGTTTTTCGCCATTTCCTATCCACCGTCGGACTTCAACTCAGCATCATTTTGATTCTGCTCGTTGCCGTGATTATCTACCTCGTTCTTGAGGCTCAGATAGGCATGGCAACGCCTCTCACCATCCTCGTAATGTTTCTCATCCAACAATTGTCCGTCGGTGTCAAGGTCTGGACCCGAGTTTTGACATATGCCGGGGAGATTGAACTCTATGATGTATTCGGATCTGAAATACCCTCGCCTGCGACATTCCCTGTTACGCCTGAACTTGTTCCCATTCCGACTGAAGCACCTGCTATACCAACGCCACCCCCCATTCCGCAGCCACAGCTTGCGTGGAAGAAAAGGGTAGCAAGGCGTCCAGTAACCAAGAAGACGCCAATACGGCGGAAGAAGACCACGAAGAAGTCCAAATAAGCATCATCTCTCAGGGTGTAGGCTCGATGTCCTGCTCAGGTAGATCTCTTTTTTTCAAATTGAACGATCAGCTATGAGCCGTTTCAAGGTGTTTCTCGAATACGAAGGAACAAGATACAGCGGTTGGCAGATCCAGAAGAATGCCCGCACGGTCCAGGGGGAAATTGTTGGCGCACTTCGTGATATTCTTCAATCGACTGACTTCGAACTGTACGGTTCCGGACGAACCGATGCTGGCGTGCATGCCATAAATCAGGTGGCACACCTTGAAGCACAAACAGTCCTCGGGCCGGAAATTCTCAGGATGAAGTTAAACGACCTGCTACCCGCGGATATCAATATCTTGGAGATTGAAAAGGCACCCAAGGAATTTCACGCCCGCCACGACGCTGTTTCGCGCTCGTACCTCTATCAAGTCTCGAGACGACGCACTGCTTTCGGTAAACGCTATGTTTGGTGGGTAAAGGATGATCTGAATTTTGCGACGATGTCTCAGGCGGCGCAGCTGTTTGTCGGCAAGAAAGACTTCCAGTCCTTTACTGCAGACGATCCTGATGAGAAATCTACCAAGGTCGAACTCGTGCAAGTCCAACTTATGGAAGCCGGGAGTCTGATTCTCATCAGGATTGTGGGTTCACACTTCATCTGGAAAATGGTACGTCAGATTGTTGGAGTGCTCGTTGAAGTCGGTCGCGGAAAATTGAGTGAAAAAGATATCCAACGATTCTTGACGGAAAGATCGGACGTGCCTTCAAGATTGACCGCCCCTCCATCGGGATTATTCATGGAATCTGTCCTGTATAAGAACGACAAGCCTCTGGGGGCCCTTCATCCAGTGTTGGCCATCCAGTCTGCGGGGAGGCAAAAAAACTCATAATCTTCAAAGGATTGACCCATGAGATCCATGTTCGTGGGCTGGGGAGTGGGTTTTTGGATTTTCTGCAACTCGGTTTACTGCCAAGTAGTCTCGTTCCCATACTTTGAGCATTTCGACTCGATTGCCGATTCGACTATTCCAGATGGTTGGGAAACCACAGTCAATCGTCGAACTGGAGGGGACTTCTTCGCAAGCCTGTCTACTCCACATTCGTCAACACATTGCCTGTTATCTCAAAACTCCACAATATCCCAGTCTTTGACGTCTCCATCCTTCGATTTTTCAAATCGGACGCCGGGCCAGCTCCAATTTTATGTTGCACGTTCCAGTTCACACACAGCTGGCTTGCTGGTGGAGGCATCACTTGATAATGGGCAGACGTTTTCAATTGCGCTGAGCGACACAATCAAGAACCCTGGGGCGACCAGCTATGTCCTTACGATTCTTCAGCTTCCTTCATTGCTGACAAACATGAATCAAGTGAGAATTCGATGGCGCATCGTGGGTGGAACAGGCGGCGCGACGGGTACTTTTCGCATTGATGATGTCAGTCTAACCACGACGATTTCCTATGACCTTGCCGCAACCAGTCTCTCAATTCAACCAGCAATTGCCAATTCAACAGACTCTCTTATTCTGAAGGCTTGCGTCAGGGATCTCGGGGCGCGAGACGCATCAAACTATACCGTAAATTTCTATTGCGACAAGGATAACAATTTGATCGCTGAGCCCTTCGAGCGGTTTGCCACCATGTACGGACCTCCAATTGCAACGGGTGATTCCACAGTGGTAGTCGTTGGTCATTCGCCGATGGCAGCCGGGTCGTACAAGTTCTTTGCCATCACGTCGCTTTTTGGAGACGAACAAGCATTGAACGACACCTGTTCTTCTTTGGTTACAATAGGATATCCAAAAGCGAGCGTTCTGGTGAACGAGTTTATGTATGCTCCGACAGGAGATGAGCCCGAATGGGTGGAATTGTTGAATTGTTCGATGGACACCGTTAATTTGAAGAACTGGCGGATTTCCGATAATAACGTCGCATCAAAATCAGTTATTACAACATCAAACGTATGCTTGCCTCCCGGGGGATTCTGCATTGTCGCGAAGGAGGCCAGCTTTAATTCCTACCACCCTTCCGTTCAATGTCCAGTGCTCCTGGCAAGTTTTTCAGCGCTCAATAACGCGACACCGGATGCGATCGTCATCTATGATCAGCGCTCGATTGCGATAGACAGTGTGTCGTATTCACCAACCTGGGGAGGGCAAGGCGGAACTTCACTTGAACGGATTGATATCGATCAGGCGTCGACCGATTCGAAGAACTGGAGAACATCGGAAGACTCATCCGGCGACACTCCGGGAAGGGCCAACAGCATCGTCCGCCTCAATTACGATCTTTCTGTAGGCGCTTGTTACCAATCGCGAATAGAATCTGGAGGCGACTTGGTTTCGGCCATTAATTGCGTCGTCCATAACCTGGGCAAGTATCCCGTTACCTCCTTTACACTTAATATGTTTGATGACGAAAATCGGGATGGCAATGGCGAGGCCAATGAAATGATCACCTCTCTGAGTTCGAAAGGACCGCTCAATCCGTCGGATTCAGCGCTATATACATACTCGTGGTTGTCTCCGCCTCAAGGGGAGTCCGCAATATTTGCCACAATTGAATGTTCGCAGGATCAACGCCCGGGTAATAATTGTTCAGTGCTATTGTTTCGCACCAGCTACAATTTGCACTCTGTAGTTGTTAATGAAATCATGTATGACCCTCTTGTCAATCAGAATGAGTGGATCGAGCTGTATAATCGGGGTGGAGACATCGTAGACCTCAAAGGCTGGAGACTCAAGGATCGTCCAACTGCTTCTGGTAACGTCAGTACATTCACTATCTCATCTCAGCCGGTTTTTCTAGAGCACGGAGCATTTGCAGTTCTGGCAGCGGACTCCGCCATCCTCACTCTTTATCCATTTCTCGCAAGTCCGACGATTGGCTGTCGTTTGATTGTTCTGAAT
Organism: uncultured Ignavibacteriaceae bacterium; assembly: GCA_964579855.1. Taxonomy (GTDB): domain Bacteria; phylum Bacteroidota; class Ignavibacteria; order UBA10030; family UBA10030; genus JADGQA01. Next base: position 17,723 of record CAZOIM010000016.1, read on the forward strand.
GAAGCTGGCGGATTCAGTCTGGGAAACGACGGCGACGATATCATTCTCAAGGATCTTACAAATGCAACTATTGACAGCGTCTCGTACTCGCCGCGCTGGCATCGTCCGGATGTGACGGATACGAAAGGCCGATCACTCGAAAAGATAAATCCCGACCTGGATTCAAACTCTCCCTACAATTGGACAACATCAGTTCTTTCTTCCGGGGGAACTCCGGGGAAACCCAATAGCTCCCTTACAACCGGCGCGCAAAGCGGTTCGTCTCTCTCCTTTTCGCCCAACCCGTTTTCGCCCGATGGGGATGGATATGAAGACTTTTGCCTCTTCCAATACCGCCTTCCTCTCGCCGCAGCACTTATCCATGTGAAAATATTCGACTTAAAGGGAAGACTTGTCCGGATTCTTGCGAATTCTCAGATTAGTTCTTCAAGTGGAGAGATTATTTGGGATGGATTGGATCAAGGCAGGCAGCGAGTCCGAATCGGACCGTACATTGTGCTTATTCAGGCTACTGATCCCGATGGCAAATCGTCGGCTCTTCTCAAAGGGGTAGTAGTCGTAGCGACGCGGATGTAGATCGGACCAATAATCGATAAGAACACAGTTATATTGGAAGGCTTCGAATCGATTGGCAGGATTCGAAGAGAAACTGCAACTTCACCGCCCGAGCGCTGAAGTTGCAGTAACTGTCTTAATAGTGTGCTATGCTGTAGAAGGTGAAAAGCGAATTGTTCCGACGCTGTGGGTCTCGTTGTGTCACGTCGGGACTGGTAAGCCCTCAGCACTCAAAATTAGGCGAACTGCGCGTCCTGAGTCTTCTTCTCTTCCACTCCGTCTGGCATCTCTTCTCCAATTTTCCGGTAGAGAGATGACAAGCTAATGCCCAAAAGCTTGGCCACATTGCGCTTGTCTTCAGCGTGTTCCTTAAGCGCTTCGCTGATGACAATCCGTTCGTACTCATGGACTGCATCTTTGAGCGTAAGGTTACCTGTGACTGCTTTGCTCGTGATTGAAGATAATACTTGTTCTGTCATTGATTCCTCCCGTCTAGTAGAAATAGAATTGAAACCTGACAGGTTATTCTTCGCAACCAACGTGCCAGACATTTCGAAATGTCACCTCAGATTCCAGATGGAAATGTGGGTTTCTCGAAATTACTTGAAACTTGTTTCCTAACGGTGGGAAAGGCCGGTCAGCGAATTCTCAGATATCAGAACGACTTCGCTGATTTCCAGTGAAAAACAAGAGAATTTAGTCCTTATTATACTCTCTGACGAAAAAAGGATGCAGGAGTCTTTCTCAATTCTGGGGGACTTCGATGGCAAGTTCCTCGATTTTGCGATAGAGAGATGAAAGGCTAACACCAAGGCTCCGTGCTACTTCTTCCTTATTCTGGTTGTATTTTGCAAGGGCTTGTTGGATGAAATGACGTTCGAAGTTCTTCACTGCATCTTTCAGCGTTTGTTGACCGTACGGCATGATGGGTTCGCTGCTCGGTGACGCGGGCATCATGTAGTCTGGAAGATGTTCAAGCGTAATGAAGTCGGTGTCGCAGAAAATCACAGCACGTTCAATGACATTTTCGAGTTCCCGAATTTCTCCCTTCCATTGATACCGCATGAATGCATTCATCACTTCATTCGTGAACCCCTTGATTTGGCGCCCCATCTGTTTTTTGTAGATTTCGAGAAAATGATTCGAGAGAATCGGGATGTCTTCGCGGCGTTCACTTAATGACGGGAGACCGATTTCGATGACATTGAGCCGGTAAAAGAGATCTTCCCGAAAATTTCCCTTTTCGACTTCCTGGCGCAAATTGCGATTGGTAGCCGCAAGGATCCGAACATCGATGTTGATGGGATCCGTCGTGCCCACGGCGGTGATCTCTTTCTGCTCGATGGCACGGAGAAGTTTCACCTGAAGATGGAGGGGTATCTCACTCACCTCATCCAGGAAGACCGTCCCGCCATCTGCGACCTTCATGAGTCCCTCTTTATCAACGGTCGCACCCGTGAATGAGCCTTTCTTGTGTCCGAAGAGTTCGCTTTCAAACAGTGTATCGACGATCGCCCCGCAATTAATCGCCACGAACCGCTTTTGTTGGCGCGGACTGTTGTAGTGTATTGCTTTGGCGACCAGTTCCTTCCCCGTTCCACTCTTCCCCGTTATAAGAACCGTCCCTTCACTCGATGAGACCTTCTTGATGATTTCGAACACGCGTTTCATACTCTGACTCTGACCGATAATGTTCTCGAAATCATAGGTCCGGTTGAGCTCCTGTCGCAGCAGAGAATTCTCGATGGATACCGCCCGATATTCGAGCAACTTCTTAACCCGGTGGAGCAGGTCGTCAAAATTAATCGGCTTCAAGACGTAGTCCGCCGCCCCTTTTCGAAGGGCTGAAACGGCAGTTTCGATCGATCCAAAAGCCGTAATGACGACGACAAGCGTTTCCGGAGAACCATCGCGAATACGTTCGAGAAGCTCAACCCCTCGCATCTCCGGCATTTCGATGTCGGTCACAACGACATCGTAGGGCTTTTCCTGTTGTTTGCGCAATGCTTCTTTTCCATTCGGTGCTTCATCGACGGTATACCCTTCCTTCTTCAGGATAAAGGAAAGCGATTCCCGTATGATTTGTTCGTCATCGACTACCAAGACACGTTGAGGCATTTATGCACCTGAAAGCGGAAATGTAATTGTGAATTTTGAACCTCTTCCCACAACACTCTCGACGTTGACATCACCTCCGAAAGTCTTTATGATCCCATAGCTGACCCAAAGACCCAATCCTGTTCCTTTTCCAACCTCTTTGGTGGTAAAGAACGGTTCAAATATTTTCTCGCGATCATCTTCAAGTATTCCCTTGCCATTGTCGCGGACTTCAATTTGGACTGCATTGTCCCGCTCGAACGATCGCACTGCAATCTTTCCCGGCTTTCCTTCGAGAGAGTCGATGGCATTGATAAGGAGATTAATGAGAACCTGGGTCAGTTGATCTGAGACGGCGTGGATTGGCGGAAGTTGTTCCTGCAAGTCGAGAGTAAAATCGATGTTCTTTACCCTTTTGCCATACTGCACGATATTGAGTGCGTCCTGGATGACTTTGTTGACGTCGGTCTCTTTGGCAATGTTCATCGAAGGCCGGGAGAAGTCCACGAGATTGCGAATGATTTTCGTGATCCGGACAACCTGGTTGTTGATCAGCGCGAGCTTTTCCTTCGCAAATTCGTCCTGCGAGGTTCGTTCAATAACCTGGACGAGAGAAGATATTGCGGTCAACGGATTACCGACCTCGTGTGCCAAGCCCGCCGCGAGGGTGCCAATACTTTCCATTTTTTGAGATCGTACCAACTGTTGTTCCAATATTTTTTGCTCTGTGATATCCCGGTGGGCTCCAAGGAATCCAATCACACCACCGTGAGAGTCAACGATTGGGGAAATAACAAGTTCTGTATGAAATGGGAGCCCGTCTTTTCGGACGTTCTCCAAATGTCCAACCCACACTTTTCCTGAAAGGATATACTTCCAAACTTCCGACCAGAATTCTCTCGTGTGCTTTCCGCTGTTAAGAATGCGCGGATTCTTGCCGATCAGTTCCTCCTTCGAATAGCCGCTGGCTGTTTCAAATGCCGGATTAACGTAAACCATTCTCCCTTTCGCATCGGTTATCTGAATAGGATTGATCGTATGCTGAATGACATTCGAAAACCTCAGGTAGTCCAATTCCATTTTCTTCTGTTCGGTGATGTCCCTTGAAATCACCACCGCATAGGAGTTTCCGTTTGAGCTGAGTACTTTGATATCTGCGCTCACCTCGATGATGGAGCCATCTGCTTTTTTGAACTGAGCGTCAAATGTCAGTGGCTGCGAGAGGTTCTTGAGGTTCTTCTCAAAAATAGGAACAGAATTCACCGCTACGATGTCGGTCATGAACCGAATCGGCACCTTGTTCGAATCGTATCCGAGGCCCAAAGACGCAGCAAGATTGTGGTCAATGACCTCCTCTTCCTCGTCAAGAATGAAGACCATTTCCGGGAGGAGATCAAACACACGGCCGTATTGAGAGAACTTTCCCATAATTGATCATCTATGCAATGCTATCAAGTTACGCCAAGTTGACCAGATTGGCAAGCCGTCTCCAACCGTTGATCTGCTTACCCCAAACGAATTTGTCAATCCTCCCAAGGTAATCTCAAGAAATGGCTGTCATTCTGGCAATAAAAAAGGCGTGCATTCGATGCACGCCTTTCGATGAAATAGATAACCCGGTCGAGAAACGTAATCAGATGGTCCGCCTCCAATATTGCCTAATATTTTTGACAAGCCCTTTCTGATTATCTCTTATGCCTCTCGACATCTGTTCTAGTCTTTCCTTGAGAATCTCCATGTTTGGCCCGATATCGTGGAAGTCGAACCTGAATTCCTCATTGTCCAAATGAGGAATGTTTAATGAATTGCCTTCGAATCGCGGCATCATCAACTCATCATCCGGTCCATTGTGTCGCTCCATTTCAAACATCGATCCATCGTGATTTTCAGCGACTTCAAGCGAGAGAGTCTTATTTGCTCCTTTTCGGAGCACTTCGACATCGACCTTGTCCCCCTCATCGTACTTGGAAAATGCCTTAGAAATATCTTCGAGGTCGTCGATAGTCCGCTTTCCGATTTTCAAAAGCACGTCGCCTGCCTTGAGGCCTGCTTTGTCGGCTGCGCTGCCTTTGCGCACTTTCTCGACCAGGATTCCGGATCCGCTCGGCGCCCCGAAATATTCTCCAAGCTGATCGTTCAATTCCATGAGGTGCATTCCCTGGTTCTCACCATTCATCATCATTCGCAGACGGGGCCCCAAGTTCCTCAAAGCAAAAGCATGTCGAATATTCCTTGGATATTTTGCCAGGACTACGTGGACACTCTTCTTCTCACCTTTCCTCAAGAGAGCAACGTCGACCTTATCTCCGACCTTTGATTTTTCCACGGTCCTGACAAGGTCATCAGCATCGCCGATGTTCTTTTCACCAAATTGCGTTATCACATCCCCTTCTTTGATGCCGGCGGAATCTGCAGGACTGTTCTCGGTGACTTCGTTCACATAGGCCCCTGTTCCATCACTTGATTTATTCTCTTTCGAGGCCTTTTCAGAGACATCCCGTATAGACACACCCAGCCACGCTTTTGAATTTGGCGAATTGTGCTGACGCGCAAAGGAAACAACGGGGTTCAATGCATGGAATATCAGTAACATCGAGACAACTATCGCGCAGCGTTGTAGAGATCGGGTCATAGTCTTCTCCCAATAGTGGTTTGGTGTCTGGCAACGATTAGATCGCACAGTCCGACACTCATAATCTGTAGACGGTTCCGCGCGGAGGAAGGTTCCCAGGGGAGTACGATGTAGGATCTTTGACGTTTTGGGGGAAAGGTAAAAAAATGGCCGGTCTTCCGCTCTCAAAAAGATACGGAAATACCGGCCGCCTTGTGTGGATGGTTGGAACGTGTCGAGTAGACGCTGTTCGTTACGTGCGAGAAATGTTGTAGGCCCGTTTACCTTTTTGTTCCACTTTGATCTCAAATTGCACTGCGTCCCCCTGCAACAGCACTTCACGGAATCCTGTGCTCTTCACATTGCTTTTGTGGAAGAATATATCTTCTCCCTCTTTTGTTGTGACGAAACCGAAACCCTTTGTGGCATTAAAAAACTTTACCGTCCCTTGATCCATACTTATCCTTTCGTCAGATTCAAAACAAAAAACCCCAGCCAGGAATTTGTCCGGCCGGGGTCGATTTGCGTCAAAAACGTTATACTTTCGTAACGTTAGCTGCCTGGAGACCCTTGGGGCCTTTTTCCACGTCGAATTCGACCTTATCGCCTTCGTTCAAGGTCTTATAGCCGTCACCGACTATTGCCTTGAAATGGACGAAAACGTCTTCGCCATTCTTACGTGAAATGAAGCCATATCCTTTGGCCGCATTGAACCATTTAACGGTTCCTTGTTCCATGGATGCATCCTTTCTCCGAAGGTTTTTCTTCGGAAAGTTTTGTTGATAGAAACGTACCCGAGGCTATGCGCCAGATCTTTTTGGCTTTTAACAGATTGCTTAGTGTGGATTCAGTGGAAATACATCCACAATCGCACTTCTGCTTGCTACGTCAGGCCTCGTGAGACATCCATGGATTGAATGGACACGGGTCTTGCAACTGCACAAACAAGCTATTAAAGCATGGCTTCTTTTTGAACAAGCCATCCCTTTGGGACAAAAACGGCGTACTTTTGATTGCGGGTATATTATAGCGTTTTTCTGCTTCAGAGGCAAGAGGATTGTCGTCTGATGTGGACATCGTGCAATTAAAAACAAAGTTGGCGTGTGATGCCATAATGTCAATTTCGACATTATTTGACAGAAGCCCAATAACTGAAAAATTTCTGTATCGAGTTCATCGTTACCCTCATGCCAAAAAGTCTCGCGGTGCAGATTGACATGGTTTGTTATCTCCGCTTGGCCTTTTGATTAAATCTCTGGAGCTCGAGAAGGTCAATTGGCATCTTGAATCCGATGATTCGGGACTCCACTTCGATCACAATTGAATCGGGCGTTACCTGCTCAATGCTTGCATTTTTGAGATTTGTCTTGTCGAATAGCTTATCAAGATACATCGTCATATCCGTTCCCTGATCGGTTTGTTCGACCTTCATCTGAACCTTATCGCCATCTTCACGCTGCATCGTTTGCCTTGTGGATGGCAAAACCTGAATGCTTTCCTGACGGATAGTGATCCCCTCCCGATCCAGGATGTTGCGCATCGGCTGCTGACGATCAATCGCCTTGAGGGATTGTCTTGATTCTGGAGTATTACGATTTGGCGCAGCAGCCTTCTTCAACGCATTGAAACTATTTGTGCTGTGCTGCTGTTCGTTCAGGACTCTCCCCTCCACCCAGAATGTCTGCGCATTTGGGTTCTCTGTTGCCACTTGATCTTGCTGATTCTCCAAATCTTTTTTCAGCGAAATGGCGCCTGCTCCGGATGAAGTTGCACCCGACAAATTCTGCACTCCATTGATGCGCTCATCCAAAAGCGGCTTGGTCCTTCTGGCTTCAGCCGGATTCTGTTGGGCCTGAAACTGCAAAATCTGAGTATTCTCGTGCGCCTCTTTATTGCGGCTGCTTTTTTCAGGAGCGTTGCGAGATTCAGACTGCGCACCAATATTCTGAGATATGCTCGAATCAGCTTCTCCACTAACTGGTTGGGTTGTCTTCTCCAAAAACTTCGTTGACGCTGGACCCCTGTCTTCTCCCCAAGAGAACCAATGACTGAAAACCCCGACGCCCGTGATAATGACCACGACGGCAGCGGCACTAATGGCACGTTGCCATGTGACCAATGCCCGGGATGAAACCGATTTTGCAGCCAATCGATTTTTGAGGCGCGCCTTGACGTCCTCTCGCCCAAATTGACGGATTCCCGAGACCAAGTTTCGTTCCTTCTCCACCATTTCTCTGCACCGAAAACACGAAACGAGGTGGGCCTCAAGTTTCTTCTTTTCCTCAGCGGGAAGTCTTCCCAAAACGAAACGTGACAAAAGATCGTCATCTTCCGCCCAATGAAGTTCCTTATTGTCAGACATATCGATCCGTCGATTGCTTTAGGAATCGTTCCAGCGATTTCTTGCACTGGTATTTCTTTGATTTCACAGTCTCGGCATTGGCAAATCCCATTTGTTCAGCAATCTGTTCCATCGAACATTCTTCCCAATAGAAAAGAAGGAGCAATTTCCTGCATTGTTCACCAATTTTCCCTATCGCAGTGCGAACAGCCAGCGTTTCTTCATTTTCGATGAGTGTATCCAAAACAGAGCTGGCCGGATCCTCTTGATCTTCAGATTGCAGGTCGGTTGGCACCTCTCTTTTTGCCTTTGCGAGTCTCCGCAACCAGATGTTCTTTACTGTTCCGAACAGAAATGTGCTCAGTTTTGACGAATATTCGAACCTTCCGGACCTCACCCTTTCCCAAAGAATGACAATCGCTTCCTGAAGCATGTCCTCGTAGTCGTCGTGCGTCCCATTGTTCCTTGCAATAAACGCGGAAATCATTTTCCGGTTCGATTCATAAAGGGTTACCAACGCCTGTTCATCTCCTTTGCGGATCATATCGAGGATCCGGGCATCTTCGTTGAAAAATAGAAGTCGGGGACTCATTTACCTTTCACATATGAATGACATCTATAGGCAACAGGTGAACGTACTAAATTACTAATAACCAACCCATATTACAAACTTCTATGGAGGACCGGCGTATGAAAACCACCATCGTTGCTTTGCTCACCGCAGTGGTATTGGCCCTTATTTGTGTCTCGCCAAATACTGCGTGTGCAGTACCACAGCAGTCGATCACCCTGCAAAGTCGTCTGAACACGCCAACGATTTCGACAAACGGTGGCATTGCTTATCTGCAATTGACCATTGCGACCCCATCCATCGCCATGCCTCAACGCCATCCGTTGAACGTATCCGTGGTCCTCGATCGGAGCGGATCGATGGGCGACGAGGGAAAAATCGATTTTGCAAAAAAAGCGCTGTGGAAATTGGTCGATCAGCTCAACAGTGAAGACATTCTCTCGATCGTGATCTATGACGATATCGTCGACGTCCTTCGGGCGGCTCAACCGGTCGGCAGAAACAAGTATGCGATCAAACATCTGATCGACGAAGTGTATCCGCGCGGATCGACAAATCTCGGAGGAGGAATGGTCGAAGGATTCAGACAGGTAGAGTGCAACCTCAGCAAGGAGTATGTGAATCGTGTTGTTCTCCTGTCCGATGGACTGGCGAACCAGGGAATAACGGATCCCGTCGCATTGGATCAGATCGCACGGAAGCACAGGGCAAAGTGTATTTCACTCACCACGATGGGGGTTGGACTTGATTACAACGAGAACCTGATGGTCGGACTGGCGAAAAACGGCGGAGGAAATTATTACTTCATCGAGAGCCCGAGGAGTCTCGCGTCAATCATGAGCAGAGAATTCAACATGCTTTCGGCTGTTGTTGCACAGAATGCATCCATTGAATTGACCCTGGGGCGAAATGTCTCTCTGCGGGATGTGATTGGATGCGAATTCCATCCTCAAGCGGATCGTTATGTGATTCCGGTGGGCGATCTTTACTCAAATGAGAACAGGGAATTTACAATAGAGTTGTCGATTCCCGAAGGAAGCGGAACATTCACCGTCGCGACAGGAACGTTGCGGTATGAAAGTGACAAACAGTGGAGTTCCGGATCTCCGACGGCCTACGCAGATGTACGGTACACTCGAGATGTCGCACTTATCAACAAAGAGCGCGACCTGGATGTTCAAGCAAAAGCAGATGTTGCTGTGTCGACCCGAACCGTAGAACACGCGATGAAGGCCCTCGACGAAGGCAAGGATTCTGAAGCGGCTGGGTTTCTCCAGCAGGCACAGGATGTGCTCCACGCGTCACCCGCCGCATCTTCCTTGGGAGCGGGCGGAGCAGAGATTCGAGACCAGGCTGCCAAGCTGAGTTCCTATAAGCAACTGTTGAAGGATAGTACAGGCGATGGACGAAAAGCAAAGAAATCAATTCAGTATGAAAATTATCGAACGCAGAACGGGAAGTAAGCTACGTTTTCATTCTGATAATTGCAGGAAGGACAATACCAGAGGCTCTGAGAACACTCAGAGCCTCTGTGTTATCGGGGCTTTAGGAATTCTGAACAATTTCGAAATTCTTCGTAGCAGTTGGTCATTCGGAGAATCAACGACCGCACCGCTGAAGGATCTGAAATGATGGTCAGAAATCCGTTGATTTGACGACTGATTCGACTATTTGTGACATAGGTAATAGTCTTTAGAAATGCACAGTCTCGCGCTTGCTTGCAGGCGTAAAAAATGTCTATCTTGTGGAAAATCCAAATTAGAAGCAGTGTTTGGATGGCAGGACTTGAAGCAACTTCCCTCTTAATCTTGATAATAATAGTTGTTTTGGGATGCGGCTCGTCGCAAGGGGCGTTCGATCCACCTCGCACGTTCATTGGTCAGATTATGGTCGTAGGGAATGAACCCTTTACCAGACTGGCTGTGCAAGTTGAACACACAAAAGTGTACCTGATAGCCTGTAATAACAATACAAAGGAATTCCTCTTAGGAAATCAAGGGAGAATAGTAGAGCTTATCTATAACGAAATACGAGAAACGCAACAAGGAGAGGAACTCAACGTTCTCAGCGCTTCCATTCGTCCGAATTAGCACCTCAACAAATCTTAAGGCACAGAAATGAAACCAACCTATGCGATCGTTATTCTCGCGCTTATCTCGGCGCAGACATTCGGACAAATACTCCACAAGGCTCCGATTCGGGACAAGGTTTCGTCTCGGTCATATCCCATAGATGGTACGCCATTGCTTCAGAAACAGTATCAGCAGGCTGCGGAATTTATGCGTGCACATCCTGACTTCGCCCGAGAGGCTAGGCTCCAAAAAGCTACATCTTGGGGATTTAGTGTTAACAGCACAAAAAGTTGGTGGGTCTACAACATAGCTGTCGGAAATTATTACCAGGATGCCTCGACGTGTCGAAAAGTCGGCACCAATTGCTACATATTTGTCGAAGATTCTCTTTGGACAAATGGGCACGTGACTCAGGCGGCGGTAGATTCGATCGAAAATGATTTCGACAACAAGACTCCCGCAAATGCCAGCAAAGGAATTTTCAATATGGATGTCGGCGCTTTTGGGAACCCGCCTGACGTTGATTCTGATCCAAAGATTGTGATCTTAATTCTGAACATTCAAGACGGCTACCTCGGGAGCGGCGGATACGTAGCAGGATTTTTTGATCCCATCAACGAAATCAGTGTGACTCACAGCAATCTGGCGGAAATATATTACGTTGATGCAAACCCCACCAACCTTACGACGGCTGACGGAATTGAGACCGCAATGTCAACGGCAGCTCACGAATTCCAGCACATGATCAACTACAACTACCATCTCTCAACCCAGGAACCTACGTTCATCAACGAAGGTTGCTCGATGCTTGCTGAGCTCTATTGCGGATATCCACCAGCCGATCTGTCCCTTTACGCAAATGAGACAAACCATTACCTGTTCGACTGGAGAAAAGACGACAATACGTTGGTACTGAATGACTATGCACGGGCACAGAGATTTCATCTTTATCTTTGGGATAGGTATGGGATTGGCATTTTCAAGAACATTGTTGGAAGCACAATGACGGACGGCATCTCCATCATTAACGATGCCTTGACAAAATCCGGAACTTCAATCAACTTCAATAGCCTGTTCTCTAACTGGCTTATTGCCAACGAATTGAACGACACGACGGCCAACCGGATGTATGGTTACGCATATAAAAACCTTCCCGCATCAAAAGGACCAACATACTTCAATCCGACTGTAAACCGGACAGATACAGTCTCACAGGTCGGCGGTCGTTACCTTATCTTCAAAAGTGGCAGCAATCTGAGCGTAACATTCTCGAACCCTGGCAGCTCATCGAATCTTTCCGTCCAGGCGATTGAAATGGGAAGCGGAACGAGCAATGTGGTGAATGTCCCTTTCGGAACCCCCTTCTCGGAACCGAATTTCGGGTCGACGTATACGACGGTTGCATTCGCAGTCGTCAATCAGGATCCCAACAATCCTGCGGTTTATAGTTACCAGGCCACCGGAACCGGTCCAACTTCATCAGTAGAATTGAAATGGGATAATACGGAGCCAACGGGGTACTATATTTGGGCAAAATCTGACACTCTTTGTGTTACGTTCGATGCATACCCTGGAGGGACGCTCGATTCGGTACGCGTTGCATTGAGGCGTGGTGGTTCGATTCTGGGTGGTATCTATCAGTCTACAGGTGTTGATAGACCATCTCCTCTTGGAAAATTGCTGGTTCGGGACACGGCAACAATTGCTGACTCCACTTCCTTGCCATACAACATTCCCTACAAGAATTGGGCGACGATTCATCTTAGCTCATACAAAATTAGCACCGATCAGCCTTTTGCTGCGGCATTCGTGATCGGCAATATACCAAATGCACCGGGTGTTATGGCTACAGATATTCCCAGTGACGGACCATATCACAGTTATACCTATATCACTTCTGCAGAAGCATCACAAGGTTCGCCAACAGTACAGCCAGCAGGCTGGTACTATATTTCCTCTTCATCAACAAATATTGCTATCTATCTCATTCGGGCATATGTCCGATTTACGACCGGAGTCACCAAAGAAATTTCCCCTCTGCCGACTGCATTCGAGCTCAGACAGAACTATCCCAATCCCTTCAATCCATCAACGCAGATACGTTATCAACTCTCGAGCTCGAGCCAGGTATCACTCAACGTATACGACATCCTTGGAAGGCACGTAGCTGTGCTCGTTGACAAACAACAAGGCCCTGGAAATTATTCGGTGAATTTCAGTGCGAGTGGATTAGCAAGCGGCATGTATTTCTATCGACTCGCGGCGGAAGGCAACACTTCTGT
>CAZOIM010000017.1:0-28465 GCA_964579855.1 uncultured Ignavibacteriaceae bacterium
CGACATGCTGCCTCGCAGGTTCGTATTGCATCGGATACAACACTTGCTCACGGGTCGCTGACCGCCTGCGTTCGATATGCGCTCACGCACCAACCTCTCATACGTCAATCGCTGATCGATGAAGCCATCACGGAGCGGACCATCAGCAGTAAATTGGCGGACTGGTATCCGCAACTAAACTTCGGCTTCAATATTCAGCACAATCCGGAACTGCCGACATCTATTGTGCAGGGAAGTCCTGTCAAAGTGGGTCTGCAAAATACTTCCACCGGCGCGTTCTCCATTTCCCAGACATTGTTCGACAGGGATGTCTTGCTTGCCAGCAGTACTGCGAGTGATGTACGCCGCGTCAGTTCACAGCAATCAATCAATGCAAAGATCGACGTCGTTGTTGGCGTGAGCAAAGCCTACTACGCTGTGCTGGTGACACGGGAACAAATGGATCTGCTGAATGAGGACATCACCCGGCTTCAACAGAGTCTTAATGACGCATTTAACCAGTACAAAGGAGGGATTGTCGATAAAACGGATTTCCAGAGGGCGACCATCGCTCTGAATAACGCCAAAGCACAGAAACTTCAAAACGATGAATTACTCAAGGCTCGTTACGCATCCCTGAAGAATCAAATGGGTTATCCCGCATCCTCAGACCTGAAATTGGAATTTGAGTCCGACGAAATGGAACACGAAGCTCAGCTTGATACCACCCAAAGGCTCAATCTCACGAATAGAGTGGAATATCAACTGCTAAAAACACAACGGAATTTGCTGGATGCAAACCTCGATTACCAGAAGTGGAGTTTTCTTCCTTCGCTTTCAGCCTATGCTGGGTACAATTTCTTTTTTCAGAATGACACGTTCTCGCAACTGTACCGAAGAAATTATCCCAACTCGAATTTGGGGCTCCAGCTGTCGTTTCCCATTTTCGAGGGTGGCAAACGGATCCAGGAAATCTCGAAAGCAAGGCTTGAGTTGGAGAGAATCGATTACGATCTCATTGCATTCGACAACGCGGTTCAGGCAGAGTATGTGAACGCGCGGGCGAATTACACAAGCAGCCTGAACAATTTCCGGGCCCTGAAAGAAAACCTGATCCTCGCAAAAGAAGTGTACCAGACAATCCAATTGCAGTATAAGGCCGGCACCAAGACCTATCTTGATGTCATTACTGCTGAAACGGATTTACGAACCGCACAGGCCAATGAAACCAATGCCCTCTACGAATTGCTCAGCAGTAAGCTGGATGTCCAAAAGGCTCTGGGTGATATTCAATTTCAATGAACTATGGAAGCATCGAAGAACATGATTAATCACTTGCGCATACTTGCACTGACGGCGCTGGCATCAGTTATTCTGACCTCATGCAGCGAAAACAAGGGTGCAGAACAAAAAGGTCCGCCACCCGTGCCGGTGACAACGTACCAGGTGGATGCCGGGAAAGCCGTGTACTTCGACACGTACCCTGCATCCGTTGCTGCACTCAATCAAGTTGAGATACGACCAGAGGTCTCAGGGTACCTTACAGGGATTTACTTCAAGGACGGCCAACATGTTCCCAAGGGTGGGAAACTTTACGAAGTTGATCCACAACAATTCAAAGCCGCCTATGAACAAGCTAGGGCGAACCTGGATGTCGCCAAGTCAAATCTGGCCAAGGCGCAGCAGGATGCGGATCGTTATCGCGACCTTGCGAAACACGATGCTGTTGCACGACAGACTCTCGAGCACGCGACAGCGGATCTTCGGTCCGCAAGAATGCAGGTAGCGGCGGCTCAGGCCAATGTCAAAAGTGTACAAACAAACCTGCGCTACTCTGTCATCTATGCTCCCTTCGACTGCACCATCGGTATTTCTCTTGTCAAACTCGGTTCAGCGGTCGTTGCCGGCCAGACGCTCCTGAATACGGTATCGTCGGACAATCCAATGGTGGTGGATTGTGCTGTGGACGAAAAACTCATCAGCCGATTCACACTCATGCTGCAGGATAAAGGGGACAATCAGGATTCAACATTCACTCTTGTGCTCCCTGATCAATCCGTGTACCCCTATCCGGGCCGCCTCAGCCTTATCGACCGCTCGGTCGATCCGACAACAGGCACGATACGTATTCGAACGACATTTCCAAATCCACAAAACACTTTAAGAGCAGGTCTTACGTGCGATCTTCGGGTCTTGAACACCTCGTTGACAAAGAGCGTTGTCATTCCGTACAAAGCGGTCATAGAGCAAATGGGTGAATACTTTGTATTCGTCGTTCATGGTGACAAAGTATCTCAGCAACGGGTTACACTGGGAATGAGCATCAAAGATAAGGTGATCGTGAACGTAGGACTGGACGTTGGCGATCAGATTGTGATAGAAGGAGTGCAAAAATTGCGTGACAACGCGACGGTGGCTTTGTCCACGCCTGCACCCGCACAACCGTCTCCCAAGCGATAACAATAGACTAGAGAGCAATGATCGCCAATCTCTTTATTAAAAGGCCGGTAACAGCAATCGTCACTTCGATTGTGATCGTCATGCTTGGCGTGCTTGCCATTCTGAAACTTCCTGTCAGCCAGTACCCTGACATCACCCCGCCGACAGTCCAGATAACTGGCGTATTCAACGGCGCCGACGCGCAAACGGTCGAACAAACCGTCACCACGCCGATCGAATCCCAGGTTAACGGAACCCCGGGCATGGCGTATATGCAGGGGAACAGCACCAGCGACGGACGTTCGACTATCACTGTGATTCTGAATGTCGGAGCCAACCCGGACATTGCCGCACTTGACATCCAGAACAGAGTCGGAATCGCAACACCGCAATTGCCGGACGACGTGAAGCGATTGGGTTTGACAACCAGAAAAAGAAACCCCAGCATTTTAATGCTCGTCGCTATATTCTCTCCACAAGGCACTCACGGCGTCACGTTCGTGGATAATTACACCAATATTTTTGTCAGAGATGCACTGTTGCGTGTAAGCGGTGTCGGTGATGTGTTTACACGGGCGGATGATTTCAGTATGCGCATTTGGCTTGAGCCCGATAAACTGGCTCAACTGGGTCTTAACGCCAACGATGTGGTGAATGCCCTCTCGCAGCAAAACGTGCAAATCGCTGCAGGATCGGTGGGCGCCCCCCCGCAGAACAGCGGTCAATCGTTCGAATACTCAGTGCTCACAAATAGCCGACTCAGCACTGAAGAACAATTTCGCAACGTTATCGTCCGTGAAAACACGAAGAACGGTTCAGCCGTTCATTTAAAGGACGTGGCGCGCGTCCAGCTGGGAAAGTTCAGCTACGCGAGCAATTCCTATGTTGACGGAAAACGCGCATCGTACCTTCTGGTGTATCAGGCACCAGGCACAAATGCCCTGGATGTCGCAGATGGAATATACAAGACGATGGATAACCTCCGGAAGTCATTTCCCAAGGATATCGATTACGTGGTGCCCTTCGAATCTGTTTCCGTCGTCAAAGTATCGATTAGCGAAGTCGTCACAACGCTGTTGGAAGCTCTCGGACTTGTTGTCCTTGTCGTTTTTCTCTTCTTGCAGAGTTGGCGCGCAACGCTCATTCCCATTCTCGCGATCCCCGTTTCGATCATCGGAACATTTGCCTTCTTTATTCCGTTGGGATTCACGATCAATACGCTGACCATGTTCGGCTTTGTGCTTGCTATCGGCATCGTGGTCGATGATGCGATTATTGTCGTCGAGGCCGCGCAACATTATATAGACCACGAACACCTCTCCCCTAAAGAGGCAACCATAAGAGCAATGAGGGACATTTCGGGACCGGTGGTGGCGATCGCGCTTATTTTGGCCGCAGTCTTCGTGCCTGTCGGATTCATCCCGGGTATCGTCGGAAGGCTTTATCAACAGTTTGCAATTACCATAGCGATTTCCGTTTTGATCTCCGCCTTCATTGCATTGTCGCTGACCCCGGCACTATGCTCATTGTTCCTGAAACCGACGCATTTTGAAAAGGACTCACGTGGTCTGAACAAATTCTTTTTCCTGTTCAACCGATGGTTTGACCGGACCAACAACTCCTATGTGGGCGGCGTCAGCAGGAGCATCAGGATTGCTCCCATGGTTCTGGTGATGCTGGTTTGCCTCTATGGAGGGACGATGTTGCTCTTCAGGAATAAACCGACGGGGTTTATTCCAACGGAAGATGAGGGAAGGGTGTACGTGACATTCGAACTGCCCGAAGCCTCCTCGACGACACGAAGCCTGGATGTGCTCAATAGCATGATGACCACATTGAAGCAAACTCCCGGCATCGCCCATTTCGCCGCATTGGGGGGATTAAATGTTGTAACGTTTGCCACCAAATCGAACAGCGGCACGATCTTTATCCAACTCAAACCGTGGGATGAACGGAAAGACAAATCGCTGCAATTGGGCTCGTTGATCGCAAATCTCCAGCGTAAGTTTTCGACCATCGAAGGCGCGAATGTGATTGTCATTTCGCCACCGGCAATTCCAGGCCTTGGGCAAACCGGCGGATTTTCGTTCGAGCTGGAGCAGCGTGAAAGCACGGACGATATACAGCAATTCGAAAACGTTGTCCGCGGTTTTGTTGCGCAGGCGAACAAGCGTCCTGAATTGAGTCGTGTGTTTTCGTTCTTTACCGCGCACACGCCCGGCTATGAAGTGGACGTAGACAGGGAAAAATGCGAGAAGCTGGGCGTTTCGATTGCAGACGTGTTCTCATCGTTACAGACATTTCTCGGCAGCAGATACGTGAATGATTTTACACTGTACGGCCGCAATTTCCACGTGGTTGCCCAGGCTGATACGGCGTTTCGAGCAGACATTCACAATCTCTCGGAGTACTATGTTAAGAATGCTACGGGCCAAATGATTCCCATGAGCACATTGATAACGTTTAGAACCAATGAGAGTGCCCCGCTCATTTCACATTACAACCTCTTCAGGAGCGCGGAACTCAACGGAAGTGCTGCGGAAGGGTACAGCAGCGGTCAGGCAATCGAATCCCTGAGACAAGTTGCGGCAAGTGCGTTGCCCTCCGGCTATGGCTATGAATTTTCGGGGCTGTCGAGAGAAGAAATCAACGCCGGAAGCAATACGACCTCTATTTTTGCATTGTCGATCATTTTTGTTTTCCTCTTCCTCGCGGCTCTGTATGAAAGCTGGGCTGTTCCTTTCGCGGTGTTATTGGCAGTCCCATTGGCCGCCTTTGGTGCAATTGTTACGCTCACACTTCTGCCAAGTTTGAGCGACAACGTGTA
This sequence comes from uncultured Ignavibacteriaceae bacterium, assembly GCA_964579855.1. Lineage (GTDB taxonomy): Bacteria > Bacteroidota > Ignavibacteria > UBA10030 > UBA10030 > JADGQA01. The sequence continues at coordinate 5,246 of CAZOIM010000017.1, forward strand.
CGCGCAGATTGGACTCATTACACTGATAGGTCTGGCAGCAAAAAATGCAATCCTCATCGTGGAGTTTGCAAGGTCTCGCGTCGAAAGCGGGAAGGATATCGTCGTTGCGACGTTGGAAGCGGTCAAACTCCGATTACGTCCAATTTTGATGACCTCGATGGCGTTCATCCTGGGCGTATCACCGCTGGCGTTCGCAACAGGGGCAGGCGCTCAAGCTCGTTCGACGATCGGCTGGACGGTCCTCGGAGGAATGCTTGCAGCGACGATGTTGGCAATCTTCGCCGTTCCTGTATTGTTTGTTACTATTTCCCGTATCGCTTACAGCAAAGAAAAACTGGAGAGCCTCAAACTGGAAAGTAGATTAGAATCGGAAGATCCCGCCGGAAAGTAAACATCTGATTGCAACCGATTCTCAGAGACCATAATTCTTGCTACCCACCGCATAACTCCTCGCAAATGGACAAGAATCTTTGGAGATCCTCTGTTGGCAACACTCCGTAGTATCACAGTGAGTCGAATCCCCAATAGTGGAGGTCGATAATACTGTTACCCATGTTCGGAGGTTGAATGTGACGAGGGGCGTGCATTTGATCTTGAAATTTGCTTTATTACCACACCACGATTTGTACTTCATCCACGATCGCCCAAAGAACTAGTCTGACAGGTACGGGTCATTGTCATGAACACCCCCGAGAAAATCAGCGTGCTAATTGCTGAAGACGAAGAATCCTTCCTCAGGGTCATTACATCCGTTCTTGAGTCGACGCGCCGATTCGCCATTTTTTCGTGCGAGACGGGCGACGAAGCTATTGAGGCATTGTCCAAGTCGCGATACGATTTGATCATCCTTGACCACAAGATGCCGGGAAAGACGGGCCTCAATGTATTGCAGTGGCTCCACGAGCAAAAAGTGAATACGCCCGTCATCATGCTGACAGGTGCTGGTTCGGAAAACATTGCCACAGAAGCAATGAAACTCGGAGCATATGATTATGTCCGCAAAGATCAGTTCGACAAACTCCATTTTCCGATAATTGTCAACGCGGTGTACGAACGATACCTGTTTAAGGAGGAGAGGGAAAGACGGAAAGTTGACGAAAAAGAACGAGAAATCTACCTTCAATCGCTCGAGTTGTTGAGAAACTCGGTTTCCTCATTTTCACAAATCGTCAGCACCACATTGAACACCATAGCGCTCCTTACCGAGGAGAGCGATCGATTGCTGCTTCCGCTCATCCCGCCGGAAGGCAAAGAACATTTCAAGAGATATTTCCGGAAAATGAAAGAAGAGTACGATACGCTTGGTACTGTCACACAGTCGATGGTCAGTCTCACCAGAGTGATGTACGAGAACTACGAAGGAATGCAGGGAGTCAAGTCACCGCAAAAAGACCAGACGCCCGCCAAGAAAACATCGCTTTCAAAGGGCTGACGAAGTTCGTGATCCTTCGTTTAGGAACTAAGAGATCCTGATTCTGATCCAACATTGCCCGCCTGCCTTATTTAAGAATGCATTCAGCAGCTTAGTAAGAGAGATACTGCCGATTGAGGCGATGCGGGCAGAGTTCAACTTTTGTTGTTGAAATTTGTTCGGGATCTGAGTAAACTACAGCAAGATCTTTTTCCTCACGATCTGGGAGCACTGTGTGGGGGACATCGGTCTCATATCGTTTCTGAACCTCTGGAATCCTTGACTGGATGAAAGAGGTTCTTGCATTTTAGGGGGTCGATTGAGCATTATGGATCAATGAGCGAAAGGAGAAGCCCATGAAAATCTTCGTCGTTGTTGCTTCCATATTCGCAGGTTGCGCGTTCTTCTCTGAGACGCAGAATCCCGACATATTGCCTCAAGTGATCTATCGGACGCCTCTGCCGATGGTTCCGTCGGACTGGTCCGATTCACAACCAAAGATGGAGGTCATTATCCATGTATCCCGGACGGGAGAAGTCATCACAGCGAAATTTGCGGATCCGTCAGGATACGACACGTGGGAAACAAAAGCATTGGAAGAGATGAAACAATGGCGATTTTCTCCGGCGCGACTCGGACAGGAATCTGTGTCAGTGTGGGTCCGGCTGCCAATGACGATTCGCTTTATGGATCAGAAGGTGATGTTCCTGGCAGAATTGGTTTGCATCGATCGTTCTTGTGCGGATTCCGCCTACCAGCTTCTCGAATCGGGATATCCATTTGAGGCAGTTGTGGAAAGACTACCCGGCGCGGCGAACGGAACCTATGAGAAGACTATTGGGGAGACAGATATTCGCGTGTATTCCAGAGAGCTGCAAAAAGAGCTCGGACAACTCAAAGAGAGCACGTACACAAAACCGATTCGTATCGGAGACTCGTTCGTTATATTCAAACGATTGGCGGACAAGCACATTTCTGGGGTCTGATCGATTGAGGAAAATCAGGTTCCTGGAACACTGAACATGACAGCTGTTTGATTTGGACGGTGTTGACTATTCAGACCGGGACTGGAGAGGCAGATTGAATTCTCGGGCGAGTGATTCCGCAAGGTGTTTGCCTTCCACGCTGAACGCCCAATAAAAGAGATACCTGATGGGATGCTGCCTTTGGATGGATCGAATAGCCTTTGCTGCGAGTGTTCTCGCGATACCTTCCTTCCTGTGTTCAGGCAAGACTAGCGCTGAGCAAAGGTAGAGGGCATCATACTTCACATCGAGAGGGGTACCGTCGAGCAAATCCCGTTCGTGGATGGTTTTGGCGACAAATTGTTGCATCAGCGTGATTGTGGTAGGAATAACTAGCACCCAGGCGATCGGACCGTTCTCGTCCCTGAATTCTGTCATTGTGCTTTCGTGAATTTTCATGAGTTTCGCCCGCGTGTCTTCATCCACGGAGATTTGCATTGGATCATTCTTCGTTTCGAAGAACGCCTCTGCGAGTCTAATCATTCGTTTGAGATTGTCTTCCGGCATGGGTTAATCGTTGTTCATAAAAATGAATCGATATATGCGGCGAAATGCAAGCGACTTGAAGCCACACCTTAAGAAAACGAATGCAGACCAGTGGACTTAGCATTCTGAAAGTCTTGGCTGATCCAATATCTGGAAGGTGTTCATTCATACTTGTATGGCTGGGACTGCACGTCAATGGTGTAACTCCAGTTGTCGAATTTGAGTCGCTTTCGAACCCACTTTCGGGCACTATTCTGAGTATCGGACTGTTATACGTAGAAGTCTTGGTTTTCCCTGTCGAGGTCGGACAAATCTCATCCTCAGTAATCTCCATTGTTCAATGAATATGAAGAGATCGTGGAAAGTCGTGCAGGCATTGTGCCTCATCGTTTCTCCCGTATTCCTTTCTGTTTACGCTCAGGAAAACTCCAGTCCTGAAACAGGAGTTATCCACGGCAAAGTCATTATTTCGCGCGCCGATGACGTGACAGAGGAAATCATGCGTGGTCGCATGCTGAATCGCTATGAAACAAGATCCGAGCAGAGCGAAAAGCCCTTCCAACCCTATACCCTGCCGGAAAAGGCGGTCGTGTACATCGAGTCGGTGCCTGGGAATTACACTCCCCAGCGCAATCACCCTACTCTCGACCAACACGATATGGTGTTCCGACCCCTCGTCCTGCCTATTCTGGTTGGAACTACTGTTGATTTCCCGAATTCAGACCCGCTGTTCCACAATGTCTTTTCGCTCTCCGAGCCCAAGGAGTTCGATCTTGGAAGATATGCACAGGGTCAACATCGCTCGATAACGTTCGACAAAGAGGGTGTTGTGAGTGTGTATTGCGAGATCCATTCCTATATGTTTGCCACAATCCTTGTTCTTCAGAATCCCTACTATGCCGTTCCGAATCAAGACGGGGATTTTGAGATTGGCGGTGTTCCCGTCGGAACCTATCAGCTCACGTTTTGGTACGGTCGCAAGAAAGTTGAATCAAAGGTCATCAACGTAGCATCCAAGCAAACCACTGTCACATCCTTTCAATATTAGCAGAATGATTGTATGAAGTTGTGGTCGAAAATCATTGTTGTTTTCCTTTTCGCTTGTTCAGGGCTTCGTGCACAAATTGGTGTCAGCGGACAAGCGACGGCGGGATTCTTCAAGTCGGAGGATGGGCTTTCCCAATATGCGATCGATGGAGGTCGGGCTACCTTCGCCTGGCGATGGGATCTCTTTGCCGATGCGCTTGTTACGGACCACATCGCATTCCTCAGCAATTTTCGAATGCTTCAGGATCAAATTCCCCATATCGATCTTCTGGTCATTCGTATTTCAGATATTGCTTCCACGGGCATATCGCTGCAGGCTGGTCAAATTGACCTTCCATTTGGGAACCTCGGAGATCGCAGGTTCCCCAGACAGAATCCATTCTTTGACCTGCCGTTGATCAATGAACATTTCACATCACTGTGTGAATCGAATTACAACCTCTGGACGTTTTCTCCGGATTATGCGATGAGGGGCGATGGTGTTCGCATTCTCGATCAGGGGCTTTATGATCTCGGCTTGAAGGCGTATGGAAGTCTGGGTATCTTCAACTACAGCGTCGCCGTTATCAACGGGATGGTGAGCGCCACGGGGACCTATTCTCCGGGCGGTCTGAACTCCAACCGTGGACTCGGAACAGTGGCGCGCATCGCAGCAACGCCATTTACCGGATTGACCATAGGCATTTCTTACGCGCTGGGCCCGTTCATGAAAGATGTCAGTGACTCCGCAGAGTCTCAACTGTATGGCAAAAGTCCGGACAACTATTGGCAACACATCGTTGGAGGAGATATCGATTTTAGTTTCGGTCATTGCTCCTTATATGGACAAGTAATCTACAATACTTGGCAATACGTGCAGAATGTAAAACTGCAGGCATTGGGATACACGGGTACTGCCGAGTATGCATTTACTCCCAGGTTATCAGGTGCGCTTCGCGCCGGTGGTATCGTTTTCAATTCTATCAGTATCCGTGAGTACATTCCCGACGCAGATTTCGGTTATTCAGGTCCCATCGGATTTGTTCCGTACATCGGCAAATGGGATCACGATGTCTTTCGCTTTGAGGCGGCATCCAGTTACAAGATTGCTCAGGCATTGCTCCTCAAACTCGGATATCAGATGAATCGAACATACAATTTGCCAAAAGATCCGTTTGACGACGTACTGTTCGTTCAGACAGTTCTCAGTTTTTGACAACCGGCCTGAATATCCCATAGTCCACACGATGGAATTCGATCCTCAAAGTCATTCGCGATGAGATTTAGAAACAGAATATTGCTGGCGATATGGGGAGTTGTTGTAGGTCTCCTCGTCATTACGTTTGTGTTTCTGAATTATTGGATGCGATCTCAGGTCGAATCCCATTTCGCCGATGACCTTCGAGGCAATTACTCGATCGTTCGGGAAATCTCGTCTCTTCGTGCGCAGCAGGATATAAAATCCTGCAAGATCATTGCCGAATCTCCCCGTCTAAAAGCAGTTGCTGATCTTGGAGACAGGAACGCAGCCCGGAACACTGCGCTTCAACTTTCGTTGGAACTTAACAACAGCATATCAAGCGATCTGTTCATTCTCACCAATTCGAAGGGAGAGGCTCTTTCCCGTCTGATAAGTGGGAGTGAATCGAACATTGACATCGACCAGTACCAGTCGATACACCAGGCGCGAAAAATGATGGAAGCTGCTGACCTTTGGGAAATCAACGGCACAGTCTACAGGGTCGCCTCAGTTCCGATGAAAGTGGGGGCGGACCTCGTTGGAACATTGACGATTGGGTTCCGATTGCACGACCAGGATGTCCTGTCAATAAAATCGATGACGAACGCGGACGTTATACTGGTCGTAGACTCAACCATCATTGATGAAACGTCTGGATCCCCGGAAAAATCTGAATTGACGCGGTGGCTGCAGCAATCGGGGAGTCCCTACCAAAGCTCGCAAAAGCCAGAAGTGTTTACAGTCGACGCTTCGATTGACAAGTATATTTCCACATTTTGCAGGCTGAACAGCGGCACGGCCTCACCTGCAATCGGATTTCTCCTCATGAAACCGGTGGAGCGCGAGGTCCAGGCTTCAATGGCCCCCATTCGCGGCGCCCTGCTTATTCTCTCCATTATTGTCTTGTTTGTCTCTGCGGTCATCGGATTTATTATCTCAGGCGGCATAACGAGACCGATTGCTTCACTGGTTCAGGGAACGACCGAGATAAGCAAAGGGAACTATGACTATCGGATCGACGTCCGTTCGGGCGGCGAACTCAAGTTCCTCGCACAGCGATTTGAGGAAATGAGCTCATCGCTGAAAGATAAAGTGAGCCAGTTGGCACAGCGCAACGCCGAACTCGAAAGTATTCTGCACCGGCTCGGTGACACGGAACAACTCTTGCAAACTATTCTTGATACTTCCACGGCAATTATTTATGTCAAAGATCTTCAGGGAAAATACCTTCTCATCAATCGCCGGTTTGAGACGCTCTATAATCTCAAGCGGAGGGAAGCAATCGGAAAGAGCGATCACGAGTTATTCCCCCATGAGACTGCGGATGAACTGAGAAAGAGTGATTGGCAAGCTCTCGAAAAAGGAGGACCTCTTGAATGGGAAGAGTCCCGCCACCGGGAAGACGGAAATCATGCTTTCATTGTCAATAAATTCCCATTGTTTGACTCCAATCATGTCGCATATGCTGTGTGTGCGTTCATGACTGACATCACGGATCGAAAGCGGTTGGAGGAAGGCCTGCGACAGGCGCAGAAACTTGAAAGTATCGGAACGCTTGCCGGAGGAATCGCACACGATTTCAACAACATTCTCGGAATCATTCTTGCCTACAACGGATCGATTGGCAGAAGTAAAGAGAGCCCCGACCGGTTCAATGAAAGCGTTGAAGCCATCAATCAGGCAGTCGATCGTGGCACAGCTCTCGTCCGGCAAATGCTTACGTTCGCGCGCCAAACAGACGTGGTGTTGCAGGCTATGAACGTCAATGTCATCGTCGGAGATGTTATAAAGATGCTGGCCGCCACATTTCCGAAGACAATCGAATTCGTCAAACGATTGGATGCGGATATTCCACTCGTGACTGCCGACCTCACGCAGCTCCACCAGGTATTTTTGAATCTCTGCGTCAACGCCAGAGATGCGATGCCCGAAGGTGGAAAGATTACGATCTCGACAAGCCTCACGCAGGGAGCCACTGTGAAAAAGAAATTCCCGACGGCGCTGCGGGATGCGTACGTCCAGATCAGCATTGCCGACACGGGATCCGGGATCGATGAAACGACCCGCAAGAGGATTTTTGAACCATTCTTTACCACGAAGGAACTTGGAAAGGGGACGGGGCTTGGGCTCTCTGTCGTGTATGGAGTTGTCCAGAGTCACGATGGATTTATTGACGTGGAAAGTCAGGTGGGCAAAGGAACGACATTCCATTTCTACTTGCCGGCGGCTCCGCGTGGAGCCGAGGCGGAGAAGAAGTCATCCAATATTGAGGCAGTTGTGAAAGGAGGAACGGAAACGGTTCTTCTTGTGGAAGATGAGGAAGCACTTCTTGCCCTTATCAGGAAAGTCCTTGAGGCCAAGGGTTACAGAGTACTGACAGCCCAAGATGGACTCGAAGCCCTTGATTTCTACAAACGACATTCCGACCAAATTGCGGTTGTGGTTTCGGACATGGGGCTGCCAAAACTCGGAGGTTGGGAGGCTGCGCAGCGAATGAAAGAAATAAATGTGGATGTGAAAATTATCCTCGCAAGCGGATTCCTTGAACCTGGCCGCAAGGAAAAACTTATCAGAGAAGGAATGCATCATTTCATTCAAAAACCCTACAATCCCAGTCAGGTCTTGGCGAAAATCCGCGAAGTCATCGACGAGACATAGGATCGGTTGTGAAATCCGAAAACACGAAACACGAACATATTTTAGTTGTGGATGATGATGAGCAGTTCCGCAACGGTTTGATCTCCTTGTTGCGGGATGAGGGGTATTCCGTTTCAGGAGCTACGAGCGGGCCGGCTGCTCTGTTGTACGCATCGGAAACTCACGTCGATGTCATTCTTTCAGATCTCGTGATGGAACCGATGAGCGGGACGCAGCTTCTGACTCAAGTCAGTCTGAAGTTTCCCGGCATTCAAATGATATTGATGACAGGACACGGCTCAATCCAGAATGCAGTCGAAGCGATGCGGGAGGGTGCGTACGATTATCTTACAAAGCCGTTCAAAAACGAAGAACTTCTCATCAGAATTCGCCGCGCATTGCAGGACAAGAAAAAATCTGCAGAGTTGGAGCGGCTCCGTGAGGTTGTCGAGAAGACCTTCAGCTTCGGAAATATCGTCAGTCAAAATGAAAAGATGCAGCAAGTCTTCAAGCTCGTGCGGCAGGTCGCAGAAACGGACGCGACGGTGCTGGTTCTGGGTGAAACCGGTACTGGAAAAGAACTGATCGCTCGGGCAATACATTTTAACAGCCCCAGACGCGACAACCCTCTTATAACGGTCAACTGCTCGGCAATACCGGAGAGCCTTATCGAAAGCGAGCTCTTTGGCCACGAAAAAGGGGCCTTCACGGGTGCAAACAGATTACGGGTCGGAAAATTTGAGGAAGCGGCCGGAGGCACGGTCTTCCTGGACGAAATTGCCGACCTTCCACTTCAAGTCCAAACAAAACTTCTACGATTCCTGCAGGAAAAACAGGTCGATCGCATCGGAACGAATGCTCCGCTCATCGTCGACACAAGAGTTGTTGCCGCAACGAACCGGGACCTTCATACAATGGTGGGGGATGGTACATTCAGAGAGGATTTGTTCTATCGTCTCAATGTTTTTCCCATCGTACTGCCGCCGCTGCGGGAACGCCTTGACGATATTCCTCTCCTGGCCGAATATTTTCTGAAAAAGCATCAACTCACTGGTCGGCAGCCGATTAATGGAATTTCCCCAAGCGTCATCCACGAGATGATGAATTATGACTGGAAGGGGAATATACGAGAACTTGAAAATCTTATGAAACGCGCAATCATAAAGACAGAAGGATCTACCCTCATCGAATTGGACGTCCCGAACCGGTCCGGTATACTTCCACCGGAAGATCTTCGCGAACCTCCAGCCACGACTCCACTGTTGTACAAGAAGTACCTGGATCAGGTCCTCCGTGACGCCGAGCAGAAGTTTCTGGTTCGTGCCCTCAAAGAATCCAAAGGCAACCTGAATCAGGCCGCAAAAATGATGGAAGTGGACAGAAAAACCATCTATCGAAAAATCGAGGAATACGATATCGATGTGTCAAAATTCAAGGATTAACGTAATGGAAACACTCACCGTCTAGTGTAGTCGGTCGGAATGTCTTTCCACTCTAATTCCCGCTTCAGATTCTTACCGCTCCAATTTTGAACAACCGCATCTAATCGAACGACAACAAGCCTGGCCATTGGGTTGTTGCGCCCGTCGCTCTTAAGACATACATGTCCCATGAATGTCACCTTCCTTTAGGCTATTGAGTCTCTGAGTGTGAGGGTGATTCCACACGCATTTTTGAATATTGATGATGAATCGCGAATTAACTAATCTGGCGCCAGAAGCCAGATCGACGCACTCTGTCCAATTGATGGCACAGCGCGTGCACATGATTAATCGTTATGGTTTAATGTAACGCACCTAATAAGGAGATATGTACATGATGCGGAGATTCATTATGAAAACACTCACGCTCTGTGTAGGGATGCTGTTTGCAATCATGGGATGCAACAATGGATCAACTGGCCCGTACGGGAACAGTACAACGACGACTATACCAAAAGCTGTTCCAAATACTGTGGCGGTGACAAACTTTACTTTCAGTCCATCGAGTTTGACTATTGCAAAAGGCACTGTTGTAACGTGGCAAAACAATGATGGTGTGGCCCATACCTCGACAAGCGACAGCGGAGTCTGGGACACTGGAAGCATACCTACGGGTGGAAGTAAGACGACGACCTTTGGGACAGCGGGTACATTTGCGTATCACTGCACTGTTCATCCGATGATGACAGGGACGATCATAGTCCAGTAAATTTGAATGGATGACTATCTGATTGTGCAGCAATTGATCAAGGGAGAGCAACATTTTAACGAATAATTTGGACTTCATGAAAAAGCCGATGATCATAACCATGTTCTTGATGACGATGATGCACATTTCCGGATGTGGACAATCACAACAGTTTACGGCGGTCCCTGCTGACGTCAAGAGTGACAGTGTACCGAAACAAACATTGCGGGTGAAGGCTGAGCGATTCAACTTTACACCGGACGTTATTCGCGTAAAGATGGGCACGCTCGTCCGTTTGGAAATTACCTCCATCCTGGGCTCGCATGGATTTCAGCTCGGTGCGTTCGGCATCGATGAGTCTATCGACGAAAACGAGACGAAACGTGTGGAGTTCTTCGCTTCGAAGCAGGGTGAGTATGGATTTCGTTGCTCTCATTTCTGCGGTATAGGACATCTGGGTATGACTGGCAAGATTATAGTAGAATAGATCAATCATTGCACCAAATTGACGTCATAGATTCCAAGGTCGTCTCGACTGTTGTCACTGTCCCATCCAATGATGAATCTCCGTCTTGCGGTGTGCTCCGTGCCATTCAGAGGGACGTACTGAAGACCTTGCTGTATTTTGACATCTTTGATTTTCCTCTCCGGCTGCCGGAGATCCATCAATTCCTTCCGACAAACTCCGTGGCCATAACGGATCTCCGGACAGCCTGTTTATCCTATCCACTGCACGATCAAATCAAGATCATCGATGACTACGTTATTCTCAAGGATCGGCCGGAATCGATCGTCGCGAATCGTAAGAGGAATGAAAGACGTGCCCACATTCTTTGGAAGGTAGCACGTATCATGGGTCGCATCGTTGGCAGCTTTCCGTTTGTCCGGGCAATCTTTGTTTCCGGTGAACTTTCAAAAGGCGTGGCCAGCGCGCATTCTGATATCGATTTGCTCATCGTCTCAGAGAATCACAGAGTCTGGATTGTGCGGACTCTTTGCGCGGTATTTAAGAGAATATTCTTGTTCAATCAAAAGAAGTTGTTCTGTTACAATCACATTGTTTCGCAGAACCAGCTCGAGATAACGGAAAGAAATCTCTACACTGCCATCGAGACTGTGACGCTGAAGCCTCTTCTCAATGTGGCCATGTTTGAACGATTCCGTAAAGTAAATCCGTGGACAAATGACTTTCTACCAAATTCCAGCTGTCAATCCACAGTTGTCGCCGAGCGAGCGCGAGAGATACCTATTCTCGAACAAATTGTTGTAAACGCGATTCCGAAATCGACGCTGGACACGTTCGATGAATGGCTGATGAGGAAATGGAAACTGGCCTGGGAGGAACGATATCCTTCCTTGACGCCATCAAAGCGGTCTGAGCTCTTTCAGTGCACGAGTGATATGTCGACTTCATATGTAAAGGACTATTCAACAAAAATCATGGAACAATATCGTCTTCGACTGAACCGTTACGGCATTTCATAGGGCAACGTCCCCAAACACAGTTGCCGGAATTCCTGGAATACCAGGTAAGTGTTGCCTCGCACAACCCGCACTTTTGTCTGTTGCCTGCTTCGAACCATCGCGTCAGAGCCGCTTCTCCCGAATCGACTTTATGACCTTTTTTTGCTATTCTGACTTTTGACCCATTTGCAATGTCATGATCTTGATCGAGTTGATTCAATAGGCGAGTGAAATTTGGATTCGAATCAATTGTTGATTCTCGACTTGCCATCGACAACTCAGGATATTGCGGAAAAACAAGCTCGGTGACCAATCGTATTTAAGCCATGAAGGGAGGTCCCATTGAACCGTAGGCTCATCTATGCTCTAATCCCGATCACATTCATTCTCCATGGTCAGGAGACCGGACCGATGTCCAAGTTGAAGGCATTACCGGATGTTCAAGAAGTCCTCCCTGTAGTCGTCGATACAACCTTTTTTAAATCTGGGTACGAACTTCGGGTGAAGCAGCCACTGGATCATTCCAATCCTAAAGGGAAATCGTTCCTGCAATCGGTTTTTGTTTCACACTTGGATTACGACCGACCAGTTGTTTACGTGACCGAAGGATATGCCTCGCGCGGCCAGCCCAAACCCGCCGAACTGACCTCACTTCTAAAAGGCAATCAAATAGTCATTGAACATAGATTCTTTGGGAAGTCGCGTCCGGATTCGATGGAATGGAAATACCTCACCACTGAGCAGGCCGCGGGTGATCACCACCATATAACCCTGTTGCTAAAATCGATCTATAAAGGGAAATGGATCAGCACAGGCATAAGCAAGGGAGGACAGACCACACTATTTTACCGATATTACTTTCCAAACGATGTCGATGTGAGCGTTCCCTACGTCGCACCGGTAAACCTTTCTCAAGAGGATCCGCGAATCATGAAATTTCTGCGAACAGTAGGAACCCAGGAGGTACGTGATCGGATCAAACGGTTTCAAATCGGACTCTTGAAGAGAGAAAGCGAAATCCTTCCTTTAATTGACACTGTGGCTGCAATGAAAGGTTATACGTTTTCCATCGGCAAAACCATGGCTTATGAATTCAGTGTGCTCGAGTTTCCGTGCGGATTCTGGCAATACGGGCACTCGCCTGAAGAAATCCCACGCGCCGACGCCCCACCGGATTCATTCCTGACGGCGCTGGATCGAATTGCCTCGCTGTTCTATTATTCCGATCGAGGAATTCAAATGTACGAGCCGTTTCAATATCAAGCTTATACTGAAATCGGTTACTACGGTTATGATATTACCGATTTCAAGCAGTATCTCACGGCGTTGAAAGACCCCTCGAACGTCATCCTTGCACCAAGGAATGTAGAACTGAAATTCAATCCAACAATAATGTACAACGTGTACACCTGGCTGCGCGACCACGGTAACAATATTCTCTACATCTATGGTGAATCGGATTTGTGGGGGGCTACAGCGATGGAGCTATCGGGCAAGACGAATGCGGTGAAGATCGTTAATCCAGGCGGATCGCACACAACCAGGATTGCTAACCTTCCTCAATCACAACAGGGAATCGTTTATTCGACGCTCGAACATTGGCTGGGAATTTCGGTAGTGCGATAGTCGATTCGATCAAGAGTCATTGTCTGGAATAGACTAGAGATCGGCAACTGCTGCCAGTGATGCTTTTGGTCAAAGGATGCAGGTGGGCGTTCTTGACGAATACATAAAGATGCGGGCATCGCTGGTTGTCCATACGGATTGTCGGATTCATAATATTCTAAAATCGGTAGCGGGGATGATTACTTTCCGAAAATAAGTCAATGATTTGTGAACACGCATATGTGGGGTTCTCCAGATAGGAATGTTATCACTTTCGTTTTGAAATTCGGATATCTCTCATTAGATTGTTCCCAGTAATTGATGGGTCAATCTTAGACAATTGTTGACATTGAGCTATCTGATGAATTCCTTGATGGTGATCGCGCCGAGGTGTTTGTCCGAATTAGCCGCTTGCACCGAGTCTACATGCTTGATCTCATCATTCTCGTACTTTGATGCACACAGTACCAGTCTTTATCACGTCGTATGAAATTATTTCTGCAACACTGACCTATGACAGTCACAAAGGTTGTTGACGAGGACAAAAAGGATCGTCAACAAAAACGCGTGGTCGTGATCCTCTTTTCTATCTGTATCCTGGGGTTCTCCTATCTCTTCTACGATTATTTCAACATCGTTAACCACACCGCTCTTCCCGAAAATTTTGCGCAAGTCGACCAGACAGTCAAAAGCTGGGAAACGAACGGCTTTGTCTATCATTTTGAACAATCAAAAGCAAAAATGGTTGTGGATGAGGACAAATGGAGCAAGATGACGAAAGAAGAAAAAATCGGCGTCATCACGCAGCTTGCTCGCTATTGCTCCGAAGGGAAAAAACAGCAAACCTGGGCATTCGAAGTGGTTGGAAATAAGACCTCCACCGTCATAGGCGAATTGGGAACCAAAGGATTGATCATACAATGACGCTCAAAGCCTGATGGGACAACAACAACTTCTGATAATCGTCCTTGGCGTTCTCATCGTCGGCATGGCGATATTTGGCTCGTTCAATCTTATGGCTTCCTACAGTCAATCCCATGAACGCGATCTCATCATTCAACGCTTGAACGTCCTGGTCGGAGAGGCGAAAAAATACGCGACAAAAACAGCCGCCCTCGGTGGCGGAGACGGTAGTTTTGAAGGATTCAATCCTCCTGCGAAACTGGCAAATACTCCCGAAATGCACATCTACACAACTTCAGGCGACACTTGGGTACTGTTTCAAGGATTTGGAACCACGACCGGAGAAGATGGCAGATCACCAGTGGAAGTTGTTGGGCAGTTTGATAAAATTGCTGATACTTGGACGACCCTCGCAACTGTCAACTGATATTTCCTTTCCGTTAACCAAGTCGTTGCCTGCAACCCGATTCAGCCTTTAATCCCCCTCCCATAACAATCCAAAAGTCTTAGATCGCTTGCTTTGACTTGCGATGTGGATTCCACTTGTTTGAGGCCGAAATCCTTGGACTGACGTTCATCAAGAACCGAAGCAAATCCTTTGCTTGCGTTTCTTCTGCCGCTTGACTACATTTTTCTCATTATTCTCATAATCAGACTGACAGGAACCCACCATGATCTCTTGCAGGTCGAAGTATGCCTTTGCTGGCATTTTCTTGCTGTATGCGGCTTTCGCTTGTGCGCAGTCCTCAAAAAGTGATAAGAAGAAGCCTCAATCTTCAGTCGAAGTTCATACTCCCGATTCCATGATGTGGAAAGCACTCGGCGCCAGGAGTATTGGCCCTGCCGTGATGGGTGGAAGAGTCTCAAGTATCGCCCTCGATCCAGTCGATCAATACACCTATTATGCCGGATTGGGAACCGGTGGAATAATGAAGACTTCAAACGATGGAGCTACGTTTAGTGCCATATTCGAAAAGGAGTCAGTCGCGTCCGTCGGAGCCATTGCAGTCGCGCCATCGGATGCCAAGCAACTGTGGGCAGGCACTGGTGAAGCAAATGATCGCAATAGTTCAAGCTGGGGTGACGGTGTATACCGGTCGACTGATGGCGGGGGGACGTGGCTGAATGTAGGATTGAAGGACAGCAAGACCATCGCCAGAATTGTTGTGCACCCTACCGATACCGCGACTGTCTATGTGGCCGCGATGGGAGATCTTTGGACTCCCAATACAGAGCGCGGTCTTTTCAAAACAACAGACTTTGGAACTACGTGGAGGGCTATACTCACAGCTCCCAAAGGATTTGAGTCGAAAGTAGGATGTGGCGATGTTGCGCTTGATCCGGAGAACCCGAGTACAGTCTATGCAGTACTCTATGCCAGACGCCGAACCCCGTGGTCATTTAGTGCAGGTCCGGAGTATACCGGGGGAAAAGATCTTGGGGGCATTTTCAAGTCCACGGATGCCGGGACGACTTGGAAGAAACTCGAAGACGGACTTCCGAAGGAGACTGGCAGGATAGGCCTGGATGTCTTCCGTAAAAATCCTAAAATCTTATACGCCGTCGTGCAGAGCAGTGAAGGTGGTACAACGAGTATTGATGAGGTCGAAAGTAAAAAAGGTGGGGTGTTTCGTAGCGACGATGGGGGTGAGCACTGGAAACGTATGAATGCCCTTGACCCTCGTCCATTCTATTTCAGCCAGATCAAGGTGGATCCGGACAATGACAAAAAAGTGTACGTTCTTGGATATATGTTGCACGTTTCCGACGACAGTGGGAAGACATTCCAGGAGGATTGTTTCAAGAATGTACACTCGGATTGCCACGCACTCGCCATCGACCCGAAACACACGAAGCGCATAGTGTTGGGGACCGACGGCGGAGTCTATCAGAGTTTCGACGGAGGCAAGCAGTGGCAGTTCCTGAACAAATTTGCTGCCGGAGAATTTTACCGGATTACTCTCGATATGTGCATGCCGTACAGGATAGCGGGTGGTCTCCAGGACAATCTCAATTGGCTTGGCACCAGCATGACACGTTCAAAAGAAGGGATCCTGAATTCCGATTGGATAAATCTCGGTGGAGGAGACGGATTCTATTGCGTCTTCGATCCCTTTGACACGGCCGTCGTTTATGCGGAGTCCCAGGAAGGATATGTCCATCGTTTTAATCTACGGAATGGCGAGACTAAAGGTCTTCGCCCTCAACCCGCAGAGGGCCAGCCATCATTTCGATTCCACTGGAACTCACCGTTGATTCCGAGTCTTCACGAAAAAGGGTCAATGTATCTCGGCGGAAATCATGTGTTCAAGCTGTTTGATCGTGGAGAACACTGGAAAATGATCAGCCCCGATCTTTCCGCACAAGATCCAAAGAAGATCATGACGACCGGGAGCGGGGCTGAAAATTATGGTGTTGTCTACGCCCTGGCAGAATCCCCAATCGCTGAGGGGATGCTCTGGGTCGGTACGGATGATGGCAAACTCTGGATTACCTCGAACGGAGGGGAGAATTGGACCGATTTGACTGAACATCTCCCAAAAAATGTCAAAGGCCAATGGATAGGCAGAATTGAACCAGGACATTTTGATTCACAAGTGGCCTATATGACTGTCCTTGGGTATCCCACTGGCGTATATGCACCGCTCGCGTTCCGGACGTCTGACGGCGGAAAATCCTGGGAGAGCATTTCTGGAAATCTTCCCGCGGAGGGACCAGTGAAAGTTGTCCGTGAAGATCTGAAAGACCCAAACTTGTTATTCGCTGGCACGGAATTCGGATTATTCGCCAGTCTGGATCAGGGAGAGAAATGGGAAAAGTTTGGAGAATTGCCGAGGGTCGCTGTTGACGACATAGTCATTCACCCTCGCGATCTCGATCTCGTTATAGCGACTCATGGTCGAAGTGTCTTCATCGTTGATGATATCAAGCCGGTTGAGGGGCTAACATCCGAAGTGCTTGCGAAAGCCGCTCAATTGTTTCAGCCACGGCCCGCATATGGATATTTTCCATATGATGGGTGGGTGGATTATGGCGGTGGAACTGACTATAGAGGATCGAATCCTCCAACGGGTGCCCTTATTTCCTTCTATGTAAAGGAATTTACAGGCGATCAAGTAAAATTGGCAATCACGAACTCGGAAGGCAGGACTGTTGCAAATCTTTCTGCGCCGGGTAATCCTGGCATCGGCCGGGTTGTTTGGGATCTCAAACCAACAAAAGACCTGCTGAACGACTACGGGGGCCAGGGGCAAAAGTTCATGGCATCAGGTGATTACACGGTGACGATGTCTTACGGCAAAATAAAAGATTCCCAAAAATTTCATGTCGAAATTGCCACGGGGATTGAAACAAGATAGATAGGGACCGTCACCGGAAATACGATTCATCCACATTTCTTCAGTGACCATTCGATAGAACTGCTCAGGATGTCCCTTATCTACTTTCTTGAAGGCATTGTCGTGGGATTTCTTCTTGCGACGCCAATTGGCCCCATTGGAATTCTCTGTGTCCGCCACACCCTGGTCTATGGGCACCGTCATGGTCTAGTCGTCGGCCTCGGTGGGGCATCGGGCGACGTTGTTTATGCCGCCGTCGCAGCCTTTGGCGTGAGCCTAATTTCTGCATTTATCGCTGGACACCAGCAAATATTCCGGATTTCAGGTGGAGTTTTTCTTTTTATCGCCGGAATTTATACGCTGCGATCGAGTGGAACGGTGTCGGCAAAAGCTGGCTCTCTGGCACTTCATACAAAAGTATTCCTATCGACGTTTCTCCTCGCGATAACAAACCCAGTTACTCTGTTCGGATTCGTAGCAGTCTTTACCATTATCGGAGTCAAGAGAATCCTTCTCATCCAGTTAGACGCTGTAGCCCTCATTATAGGAATCTTTGTTGGTTCGTTCCTTTGGTTCACCGCGCTGACGTCCCTTGCCCACCAATTTAGGGAGAAACTGACGAACGTTGGACTTAAAAGGGTAAATAAAATTGCCGGATCACTTCTGATGCTGTTCGGAGTGGTTGCGTGTCTTGGCGGATTTGGAGTTCTCTGAGGAGGAGCTTTCGTCGGCTTCGCGAGAATTAGGAAGTGTATCGTTTGCAGAAAATCTGTGGGGATACAGGGATTGAACACTAGGAGCGACGTGGGCCCCGTCTCGGTCCCCTGGAACGTGGACGATTACTCGGTTGTCGCTTCTCCTGCATTAAGCGTGCGTGGATTTCGGGTATCGGTATCAGAAGATTCGCATCGGGGTATATACATTTTACCTTATTGCCAAGGAATTCTTCCAGTTTGGGCAACTCATAGGAATCAAATTCGTCGGCGAAGCTGATGGAGGTTCCAATTGCGCCGGCTCGGCCGGTTCGACCTATCCGATGCACATAATCTTCGCTGTCTTGTGGCAGGTTGTAATTGATAACGTGCGAAATCGCGTCGACATGAAGACCGCGCGAAGCAACGTCTGTTGCCACGAGAACTCGCACTTTGCCTTCACGGAACCGCTCGAGACGTCTTATCCGCTGCTCTTGTTCGACCTCGCCTGAAAGCAACGCACAACTTATACCATAGGTCTCGAGTGTCTCCTTCAACCGGCGTGCTTCATCTCTTCTGTTCGCAAAGATCAGGACACGCTCAAGATGTTTCTGCATGATGAGATTGTAGAGGAGCGTGGGTTTCTCTGTACTCGTCGTTATATAGGTGATCTGATCGACGCTGTCGACCGCAACATTATCCGGAGTCACATTAACTTCAAATGCCTGGCGTGTCCACGATTCTGCCAGCCGCTTGACATCCGGCGACATCGTTGCAGAAAAAAACATGGTTTGTCGCCGAGCTTTCGGCGGAGTGCTGAGCACGATTGAACGTACCTGTGGTATAAATCCCATATCGAGCATCCGATCGGCTTCATCGAGCACGAGAATTTCGACTTTACCGAGGTCAACAAGCTTCTTGTTCTTGAAATCAATAAGTCTGCCCGGAGTGCATATGAGAATATCACACGGCTCAGATCGCAATGCCTGCTGTTGCTTCCCGTAATCCATGCCGCCGAGCAGCGAAAGAATTCCGCACGGGACATACTTTCCCAGGTCGCGTGCATCGCGTTCAATTTGCATTACAAGTTCTCTGGTCGGGGCAAGGATGAGAGTGCGCGGAGTGCCCCGGTGTCTTTTGCCCTCTTCGGGGTGTTTCAGAAAGTGTGTGAATATCGAAATGAGAAAAGCTGCTGTTTTTCCGGTCCCAGTCTGTGCCTGGACAGTGACATCGTCTCCGGCGAGAGACTTTGCGAGAGTCTCAGCCTGAACTGGAGTGCAATACTGGAATTTCAGGTTATAAATCGCGTGCATCAACTCATCGGGCAAATGAAAATCGTGGAACCGCGTTTTGCCGTCGACGACTGGAACTTTGAATTCAGAATGATCCCACAGCTCTGGCTCTGCCGCTACCGCCGCAGGGATTGGTTGTTGCTGCAAGCGCTTCGCATGTCGAGCAGCATATTCCTCTCGTGTTTCTCTCTTTCGTTGCTCGCGTGGGTGGTGAGTTCCCGTTGGTTCTTTCTTGGGAAAAGATTTTCGTTGTGTGCGCGCCGCGACTGATTCCCTGGCAGGCGTGACGGGGGTTTGCTGTGTCTGTTTCGGTTTCTTACCGAAAATTGACTTGATTCTTGCTGCGAGGCGTCTAAGCAATGGAGAAGCTGAATGAGTGGGATGTCCGTTAACTATATTTCAATATACGGAAAAAGAAGGATGAGAATGCAGGTACATCCAATGACGGATTTCCCTCCATTTCAGAACCGCTTTTGAATCGATTGACGTAGGATCGAGTCTAACTAACGCTATGCAAGAGCTCATGTCAAAATTCCGAGAAATAACTCTCATTTCACGATTGATAGAACTCTACAGTATAAATCCATCCCCAACTTTGGCTTTTTAAGCTCCAATTTGGCCTTCTCCATATCAAAACTGTGGGGATTATCTGTTTGGCTCAAGCATCAAGTAGCACGAATTGAACAGAATTTCGCGGAAATTTCAGATGCAAAGGTCGGGCCGGAGGCTTCTTCTGAACGACAGTTGACTTTGTGGCGGGGGAAAAAAAAGTACATCGTGTCGAGGATTCTGTACGTCACAGATGAAAGTATGGCCGAATTCTGCAACATCGCGCCATTCGCGTTCTGGCACAAGAGTTGCACGATAGGTTTCGCCAGATGGGGACGTGGAGCAACAAATTTGAAGAGACGAAGATTCCACCGTCGCTTTGATGCAATATCATGAAATCTTATTGAAGAAACTGCTGAAGGAGAACAACACATGAAATACCTTTTCGTTATCGGGGCGCTGGTGACGTCAATTGCGTTATCGGGTTGCATGAGCGGTTACACCACTATGCACCATCAACGAAGGCAGACCGTTGAGCGAGACTCAATGATGCCTCCTCCAATGACCATCAACGATATCATTGCATTGTCACAGGATAGTGTCGGTGCAGACGTAATCATCAGTCAAATGAAGGCAACCGAATCTTACTTCAGGCTTACGACTGACGATATTCTTGCGTTGAGGAAGGCAGGCGTGAATGACAAGGTCATCAATGCGATGATTCAAACGGGCAACGAACCTCCGGAAAAGAGATCAAGAACAGAAGTGTATCCCTCATACTACCCTTATTGGGGAAACACATGGTATCCTTACTATTGGTATCCATGGTACTCGCCATTCTACTTCGGCCTTTCCTACAGATCAGGCTTCTATGGGGGATATCATTATGGCGGATACCACTTCGGAGGTTCAAACTTCGGAGGCGGCCACTACGGCGGAGTCAGGAGTACTCGCACGCACAGGTAGGTAAAACATGGGCTCTAAATCTCGATGCAGATAGTACCGGCATGCCCCAGAGTACTTCACTGAAAGAGAGTTCCTTTTTCTGAGTCATAATGAATAGCGAAACGAAATGAAAGCCGGACTGAGTTGCTCAGGTTCGGCTTTCGTGTTTTTCCTCCATTCTCACGCCTACGCTATTCTCTTATCTGGCTGATAACCTGATTTCTGATCGATATCGCGTTGTAGATTGCTTTGCACTTCTCATCGCATCTCTGAGAATCGCAATTCTGAGAATAGTGAAACATTTTCACTTGTCTCTCGAAGTACTGTTGAGTAAACTTCATTGAGCAAAGTTCGTTTGCAGTTCGACTCTGTCTATCCCTTTGCTCCCCCTCAGCAAATCGAGAACACCAATGGTCAATCCAGCCGGCAGACTTCGCGTAGCCAAGGCAATCGCATCCAATCCCGCAATGATTGCAGCAAAGCCATCCGTCAATTGGTTCTTCTGCCAATATCTCAGAAAATTCACAGTCCTCGACGTAGGCGGGAATCTCATCATACATTCACACCTTCCTCCGTTGAATAGTATTGCTTACAAGAGATTTGTCAAAGAGCACCTTCTCACGAAATCCGCAAATCCCTCACACGCTCAGATTGGTGTCACCAACATCTGCCCCCAACATTGTGAGTATTGTTACAACAAAGGGCGGACGGGTAACCCGATGGATACCGAAACGATCCTCAGAAACATTCGCGACCTTAAGACCATGGGAGTCTTTTGGATTGGTATCACCGGTGGTGAGCCACTACTGAACAAAGATCTTCCGAACATCGTCGAAGCGATTGGCATGGACTGTGCCAGCAAACTGTTTACAACTGGGTGCGGTCTTACGAAAGATCTTGCATTGGATTTAAAGCAAGCCGGCCTCGTTTACGCGACCGTGAGTCTTGACCACTGGAGCGAAGAACGTCACGATACTATCAGAAAGTACAAGGGTGCGTTCAAAACGGCTTTGAGAGCCATTGAAACGTTTTTGGGTGTTGGAGGAGTGCACGTCAGCGTATCCGCAGTCCTCTCGAAAACGATGCTGCGTGAAAATGCGGTCGAGGAATTCCTGTGCTTCCTCAGGGGATTGGATATCCACGAAGCGTGGCTGAGTGAGACGAAGCCATCAGTTGAACAATTGTGGAGCAAGGAGTCTCTCATCAGCGACAAGGAGAGGACGGACTTGATTGCCCTTCAGGATAAATACAACAAACAGGGTGGAATGACCGTCAACTATTTAAGCCATTTTGAAGACGCTCAACACTTCGGATGTACGGCCGGACATAAGATGGTGTATATCGATGCATTCGGTGAAGTGAGTCCCTGCGTGTTTATTCCGATGACGTTTGGAAATATTCAGAATCGGCCTGTCAAGGAAATTGTCAGCGAAATGCAAAAGCAGTTTCCCTCTGAGAACACCTGTTTCATCAATAAGAATTATGAGACCCTTCAGAGACATTTCGAAGGTACATCTCCAATTACGACAGAAGATTCAATGGATATCGTGAAGGAAGTTGAGTTCGGACCACTCTCCAGGTTCTTTAGTCTGCAGTATGAAAGTGCAAGAGTGAATCGATGAATGAACTTGAAAGTCGAGACATACCAAGAGAACAAAATGTCTCGCGCTGGATCAACGTCTACCGACCGATCAGTCTCGCCCTCGCGTTTGTCTTCGCCCTTGTTGGACTAGCATTTCTTCTTATGCCCGGAAGCGTGTACGGTCTCTTCAATGGATTTTCCCGGTCCGTCGGGATGTCTGAGCAAACGGGACAAGGTCTCGATTTCTATCGTATTCTCGCGGTTGCATATATGTATCTTGTGTCGCTTCTTGCGTATTCAATGTACCGTTATCCTGAAAACAGATATTTTCTCTTTCTGCTAGTTAACGCCAAGACGGCCAGTTCAATTCTTTCATTCCTCTTTTTTGTATTCCTTCATCCCTATTTGATCTATCTCTCGAACGGCATCGTTGACGGAGCAATTGCCTGCGGATTACTCTTGCTTTCCATTAAGACCAAAGGAAACCAAACATGAATCCGCTTGGGAGATTCTCACAGATTTATGTTCCGACGTTCATAAAACAACGTCAGTTAAAGAAACTCTTTCAGATCACCGGGGCTGCATTTGGCATCGAGGTACCACGATTAGTCGGCTATACGTACGCAGAATGCCTGGTTGAGTACGCCCGCTTCACGAAATATGTGGTAGAGCAATCGATCGACAATCAGTACAATCTTGGTATTGCCCGGCAACAGCTTTGTCATCAATCGTATGAACTTGGCAATAAGATCAGGAGGAGATTCGATGTCACAACGATCGGAGACGTGATGCTAGCTTGCGGCGTCATCTACAAATGCCTCGGCATCGAATTCCAAGGAACGGACGAAGGGGAAAT
>CAZOIM010000018.1:0-11537 GCA_964579855.1 uncultured Ignavibacteriaceae bacterium
GCACAAAAGCAGGCAACATATGGCTTGACTCATCGGTCGTTTGCTTCTCAGACCCCACGAAGGTTGACACGTCGCACGACATGCTCGGTCTAGTATGTGATAACGGACTGTGGATTAAGGATACGGCCTACCAAAACATTCCCGCAAATGGGTTCACAATTCAAGCCTCCATGCTTTCCAGGACAAGCGGTTTTGGTGCCGAGAATTACGATTCACGAGAAATTGCGGGGCAAATTCAATTGGTGGGGGGAATCCAACAGTATCAACGACAAGCAGTAGGGACACTTAGCGGAGGTACTATTGACCATGGTTTTGGCAAGAACTATCGCTACGATACCCGGCTTCTCATAAGTGGGCCACCCTTCTATCCAACGACAGGAACGTACGAGGTCCTCACCTGGTACGAGTAATAGAAATCAAACAAGATTCATGCGAGACGTCTTTTGGAGACATCCTGGTCTAAGGGAATCAAAAATGAACTGGTTACGAACAAACCGCTGAGCATTGCTCACAATTACTTCACTGCCCGCATTCCTCAATTAATAAATACATCCAGAATCATGGCGTGTCGCATTCGAATACCTTCGAAGACGTACCCTTATTTGAGCGAACTACCGCAGCCAGATCGATCAGTTATTCCACTTAGGACGATCATTATCTTGCGGGGCAATGGTGAGCGATTGTCTTGGGGATAATTTATGAAAGATCGTTCTGTACATACCATTCGAATGCTCCCTCAGTTGCCCTTCGAAGAGACATCACAGAGTATCCAAGCTCACGCACAGCTTTGGCGCAAGAAAAGTAGTAGGAGGTTCCGGCACGTGCCACAAGTTCTCTTGTCACCCAAGGCTTGGAATTTGTCACATTTCCAATCATTTCCGCGATAAACGCTGCCGAATGCACGAGGGATTTCGGCATTCTGATTTTTGGCACGATTCCTCCAACAACTTCCGCAGTCGTCCTGAAAATTTCCCGGATTGGCAAATTCTCGCCGCAGAGAATATAACGTTCGCCAATTCTTCCCATTCGGGCAGCCGCAATCTGCCCTCGGACCACGTCGTTGACGTGCACAATGTTCATACCGCCTTCGATGTAAAAGAACAGCCGTTTCTTGTAGATATCCCGAACGATCTGGCCACCGTGGAAATTAATGTCACGTGGACCAATAACAATTGAGGGGTTGACAATCACCGCCGGCAAGCCCAACTTCAGGCCTCGCTGCACTTCTTGCTCAGCCCGATGTTTTGATATCCTATAGCCGATGTCGTAGGGTTCCCAATTGAACTGATTGGTTTCATCCGCCAATGTTCCGAATTCCGGGAAACCGATCGCTGCAACCGAGCTCGTGTGGACGAGCTTCTCAATTCCGGCCTCCAAGCAAGCGGTGACCACATTCCTGGTTCCACCAATGTTGATGGCGTACATCGTCTCCCGGTCTTTGCGCCAATATGATACCATCGCCGCAGTATGGAAGACGGTATCGCATCCGCTCATCGTGCGTTTCAGGGACTCAAGATCTTGCACATCTCCCAATCGGTGCTCAACATCTGCGGACCCGATAGCGCGCAAATCGGAACCCGGTCTGCGGAGAATGCGAACGTTGCATCCTTCCCGCAGGAGCTCAATTGCAAGGTTTGATCCTATGAATCCTGTCCCACCGGTGACAAGTACGTTCTTCATCCGCCTGTCTTGATTCTTGAACAACCGCTAGTGTGACATACCCGAAAGTCGGGCTTCGTTAGCCATCCGTTGGACTTTTCGGACTGCCCATGGTTTATTCGACTGTTCGAATACTCCAGCCAAATACTGTTGAGCTTCGCTGTTGTTGCGATCTTTCCCAATCGATCTCTCTATCCAGTCGTACGCATCATCGAAAAGTCCGATCGACCAAAAGATTTTTCCTTTCTCGAGTAGAAGACGGCTCTGTTCGGTCGGACGGTTGGATCTACGGAGTGTATCATCGATTGCATCGAGCTTGTGGAATCCTTTGACAACAGCGTTTGTCGGATCCAGCGACTCAAGAATATTGAGATAGACATTCGCCTGTTTGGCATCTCCCAGCTTTTTGGCGTAATCCCACCCCCACAGCAACCCCACAAAATAGGTGGTGTCCTCTTTCAGGATGTTGCGAAGTATTGTGTATCCCTGCTTTGGATATCCGAAGTTCCAGTAGAACCCGGCAATATTGAAAAGCTCGGAAGATCTGTGATACAATCCTTGTATGTTCATCGCATCGAGGTAGGTCTCCATGGCATGCAAGTGCGCGGTGGCTGCAGGGATGTAGGAGGTCGATTGAGGCAACCGATACAATTGCTCAAAGGATTGTGTCGCATCGTCCCGTTGCACGGCCATGGCATAAGCAATCGTAATTTCAAATCTGGTCAATGCAGGACTGGAACCTCGTTTGTATGCGTTCACGAACTCCTCGACGGCACTTGAATAGTCACCGTTGAGCAACAGAGACCGGCCAAAACGGAGGAACCCCGCCGCGGTACTCGTATCCGGAGGGCTCACGACATGTTCTTGAGTCGAAGGCGTTTCCATGAATGCGGAATGTACTCTGTAGAGGAGGAGCCCGCTGAGAGAATAGACAGGCTCGAACCAGTATCGTTCGGTTTCCTTCATGGCAAACTCATACGGCCGGTTGTTCTCGCCGGCACCTGCCGAAACAATGTAATCGACACCGTTGTCTCTCAGGAAGTGCTCGAACATCGGCAGCGGCACCCCATAGTTGATTTCAAGAATTTTCTTGTTGCCAATGAATATCGCGAGTTCTTTGAACGAGCTGGCAATAACGGTACTGTCGGGTAAATTCTCTCTGATCCAATTTCCAAAAGGTCTCCAGGGGCGGATGTACAATTCTTTGCTGGCACCCGATTGTTTTATTTCATGGTACAAGTCGGCTGGCGCATGTTGGTATCTCCAATTCGTGCGGGCAAGTTCAAAATCGCAGTCGAGGTTGGGAAAGAGCACAAGGACCACCGCGAACGAAGCCAAACCAATCCGAACATTCTTGTTTCGAAAGATCTTCAACTTTGAAATCGTCTGCACCGAAAGGAGCACAAAGTAGATGAGAAAAGGAAACAGCGGCAGAAGAAATCGGATATCCTGCACAGGATAGACAACGATGATGAACGTGTACAGAACGCAAAACAAGAGACGTATTCGGGATTGGAAACCCTGCTTGCCGTCGTTGACAATCCCCATCACGACAAGGGGTAATACGACAATCGGCAGAATGTATTTTGCGGTGTTCACGGATTTGAAAAATACCCTGAACATTTGATGAGGATCAACAATGAGCGGTTGGGGAAAAGGGTACGCCAGCAGACTGACTGCATAACCATAGAATCCCTGAATGTTGACGAATATTCTCTGGATCAATTCGCCAATCATGGGAGTATCGCCCGGCGTGACAAAGTGACCGAGAATGAAGCTCGCATTGGTGCTCTGAGAAGTCGGCGGGACCCCAACAAGAACGATATTCCGAAACATCCAAGCTCCCATCACAAGAACTGTTCCTATGGCGATCCACGAAGCGCTTTTGTAGTGCTTCTGAATGAGCATTACAATCACAACGGCCCCGACAAGAGCGATGGACACCTCGCGCAATACAGGAAGGAGGGAGAGTATAACGAACAGGTATATTGAGTTCGACGGCACATCCTTCTCGTCCCCTTCAAAAGATTCAAGAAGGATCATGGCCAAGAACATCATCGCCAGAAAACACATTTCAGACATGGCTTCTGTCGCCATAACTATCATCAAGGGACTGCACGCAAGGATAACCGTTCCCAGTATTGCAGGTCCAGGCCCTAATCTGCGATTCAACCATACAAAGAAAAGGACAAGAGCGACGACGCCGATGAACAACGTCCAGATTTTCGCTGCGATGAGAGAGTTGGGGAAGAAGAGAAGAACGGGTGCCAGAATCACCGAGTACAACGGTGCGTTGACCACGTAGCGTTCCGGGTCTGGTTGAGTATCGTCGACGAATCCTCTCGCGTGGGAAAATGAAGTTCCCCAAATGACATATCGGGTACTGTCGGTATACAGTGAGGTGTCGTTCAGCCGCAGGAATCCCATGATGGTAAATCCGAGGCACGTGAGTACGAGGAGAACATGCGGTCCTTTGGAAAAGAAGTTTTTCATGGTAGAATTGGCTGTGAGAGTAATAGTTGGTTCCTTCATCATTCGTTGGTCGAACGATTGCGGGAAGGTGAGGGTGCGCTGGTCAAGGCAATCGATGAATCAACCCCTCTACCAGTAAGAATCAATTCGTATAGTAAAAACGGCTTCGTTACTACGGTCGAGAGGGAGTCCGAGCCTTGTATGTTCTGCACAATCTTTGGTGGCATCCCGGTTCCGAAGAGAAAGATCTTCCTTTTTTGTTGAAGAAGCTGGTGTGTGAGAGTCCCGGCATCGTTGCCCATATCTGCCCATGCATCAAGGATTACGACATCCTTGTAGAGTTGGAGAGGTCCAGCCGTTGATTTCTGGGCGCCCCAGAACGTGAATAAAGCCGAATGGTCCGGAATTTTTGAATCGAGAGAGTCCAGCCCAATGGCGTTTGTCGTCCGTATATTCCTTGATGCCGCTAAATCAATTGTTTGTACGAGGAATGACCAGCCGAGGCAAAGGCCAAGCATGACGACGAAAACCCGTGTGATGGTTTCCCGACCTTTGAATAACCACGTGATAATAAGAGCCGAACCAAGAACCAATGGTACTTTCAGAATAGCAACGTGCAGGAATTGTCTGGTTGGCAGCATAAGCAAGACGGCACACGATAACGCTGCAAACAAGAATCCACCTATTACTTTGAATTTGTGAACAGATAATTCATCGACGCAAAGAGCAACGACGATTGCAGCCAGAGGCACGATTTCCAACAGATAACGCTGGTTGAACGATAGGCCATCCATGCGAAACCCCGCCATCGAAAACATTGCGAGAGGGAGGAGGATCAGGAGTGAGAGCGGTCTCAGGATCTTCTTCTTGAGATCAGGAACGTTCGCTTTACCCAGCCAGACTGCAATGCAAAGCACCATTGCCAGAGCGATCCACGGCGAGGATTGAATGAATGCCTTCTTGACGATCCCTCCGACGAGAAATGCTCCGGTCGAGGGCTCCCTCGAATAATCTACAAAGTTCTCAAACGTCTGATAGTATTTGAATGCTGAAAAGTCTACAATCTTGACCCAGAATACTCCAATTGGTTTCAGCCAAGTGTCTGATTGGACTGAGCCCGTGACAAAATGTGCATAGCTGTGCGCCTTCGGCAACGGATAGAAGACACCAAGCCTAAACCAGTTTAAGGTTGCTGAAGCGAGCAATGGAAGTGCGATTCCTCCCAGGTAGTGCGTCGCGGATCGTATTTTGTTGGAACCCCAGAAAACGATCGTCAGCCCGATGCATGCGGCGAGAAAAACATTTTGTTCGCGTATACCGCATGCAAGGCCGGCGAACAATCCTCCCAAGAAAGCATAAATCGAATTCCCTCCAAGCCAAACGATGCTGACACTATACACTGCTCCCAAACACAGCAATACCGATAGCATATGAGGCCAAACGCCCTGCGCATATTCCATCGAATAACCGCCAAGGGTAAAAAGCGCAACGCCTAGCCACGCACCTGTCAATTCTTTCGTGTTGCGCCTGACGATGAGAAAACGATGAGTGCCGAAAAAAGAAATGAAAGGAGATTGATGAATGCCAGCCCCCGCCATCCAAAAACGACGAAAGGCAAAGCAAGCGGTCCGTAGAGCGGGGGTGCAAGTGAAGAAACGGGTGTGGAATTGACTATCCGATCATAGGGTTCAGGATCAAAATAAAGAAGTTCTTTGCTTGGACTCAGTCCCTCTGTGCCCGGAACAGTCAATCTGCCATCGCGGAGGCCCGTCACATTCACCATATAATTGATTTCATCAATGATGAACGCGCCACGTATCGTCGACACGGCCAGTATGAGGCCAAGAATGCCGAGAACGATGACCAGTACCTTTAAATCGCTATTTGGACTTAAATTTCTCAAAGCAAAGGTTGGATAAAATTCGGGAATACTTCGCTCAATTTCAATTTCTATGATTCCCGGAGGATGGCTGATGCCCGTCTGAAGATTCCGTCAAACATCGGCTCCGTCAATCTCCCTGTAAACGTGTTTTGCTGGCTAGGGTGAAAAGAGCCAAGCAGGGTTATGCTTTCGGTAAGCGTGTACTCTACTCCGTGCCCAAATTTTGGAAGTCTTTTGAACTTGGACCAACCAAGCTCGGTAAAACATCGAACTGCCGAATCGAACCCTATCTTTCCCAAACCAACCACGACCTTAAGTTTTTTCAACGACTGTAATTCTCGAAGAAGGAACGGACGGCAGTTCAGGATCTCGGATGGAAGAAGTTTGTTTAACGGAGGGGCACATCGGCACGTGGCCGTAATGTAGCAATTGTCCAATCGCAGGCCATCATTGCGTGAGACCGAAGTGGGTTGGTTCGCAAAACCAAATTTGTAGAGTGCGCGATAAAGCCAGTCTCCGCTTCTATCTCCCGTGAACATTCTGCCGGTTCGGTTTCCCCCGTGTGCCGCAGGTGCGAGCCCCACAAGAAGAAGTTGGGCTTGGGGGTCGCCAAAGCTCGGGTTTGGCTTGCCCCAATACTCGCTATCCTGAAACCTCCGTGTCTTTTCCACAGCCACCTTCTCGCGCCACCGGACCAGCCGAGGACAACGCCTGCACGCTACGACTTCCTGCTGTATCGTATTGAGTGTGCTCACAGTGAAATCCTGTGCCTGACATCGCCATTACGCATCGTCTCCAGAGGATCATCCATGCCATCAAAAGGTCTTGAGGAATGAGAGAAGTTTCTCATTGAAAACTGAAGAGTTTTCCATGTTGCTGAGGTGTGCGGACTTTGGAATAAGATGCATTGCGGAATCCTTGACCCGGGAATGCATAAATTCTGCATCTTTGGGTGTGGTAAGAACGTCGTGTTCCCCGCAGAGAATCAGGGTCGGTAGGGCAAGTTTTGAAAGCACTGCAGTCGTATCGGTTCTGCACGCCAAAGCGAGCAACGTTCCGCCAATGCCAATCGGCGAACTTGTTTTGATGATGGATTTGACCTTCTCCACGATGGCCGGATTGTCTCGGAACGTTGATTCCGCAAATACTGCTTTGACAAATCCTTCGGCAAATGGATCAACACCGTTTGTTTTGACAGATTTCAACGATGCGGCACGTTTCACCTTGCCTTCATCGCTGTCGGGCTCACTCTTCGTGTCACACAGAACCAGCCCGTTGAATCTTTCAGGATGGCGTTCAACAGCTCTCAACGCGATGTACCCTCCCATTGAGAGTCCGCAAACGATGGTCTTTTTGATCACAAGGTGGTCCATAAGCGATATCAAGTCGTCGACAAAAAACTCTATGCTGTACTGTCCGTCGCCGACATCGCTCTGGCCGTGGCCTCGTACGTCATAGGCTATCGCGCGAAAGTGGTTGGGGAGTGCCCGCATCTGCGGCTCCCACGTTTCGAGGCTGAAGGGAAATCCGTGTACAAAGATGACCGGAGTTCCTGCGGGGTTCCCCCGCTCGACATAATTCATGGTCATCCCGTTGATCTTAATCTTCATGATCTTTTCTCCTTGCGGGGTTGTAGAAGTCTGTAAACGTCCTTCAAGATGTCTCGCGCTGCTTCAGGTCGCGCCAGGGTCGCGGTTGCTTTGCGGGCTGTTTGGAGCATCGGGGGGTTGTGCAGGATATTCAATATTTTATATTCGAGATTTGCGAGGTTGATTGCTTTCCAGCCAGCGCCGTGTTCGACAATCATGTCTGCATTCCGCATTTCCTGACCTGGTATCGGGTCTACGATGACCATCGGAAGATGTTTGACGAGCGCCTCCGCCGAAGTCAGTCCTCCGGATTTCGTCACTACCAGATCCGATGCACTCATCATTTCATGGATATTGGTCACGAAACCGTGAATGCTCGTGTGAATGTTTGGGGATACTGTCATCCTGTTCACGCTTGATTCTGCTGACTTGTTCTTACCACATACAACAATGAGATTGAAGTGACGTTGAGGGATTGATGAAAGCGTTGCGACCACAGAACGAACAATTTCTTCAAAGCGTCCGACGCCGAATCCGCCGGCGAGTACAAGGATCGTGAACGGCTGCCTCGGCAATTCGAGTGATTGCCTCGCACTGTGCTTGCTCGTCTTCAAAAGAAACTCCGGCATTACCGGGATGCCTTTGACGGCTATCTTGTTGACGGGTATGCCCTTGGATTTCAATTGCCAGAGAGATTCGGGGCTGTAAACATAGTACTTGAAGACGATGGGATCCACCCAATACTGGTGAACGTCGAAGTCTGTGGTGGCTGCAAATACGGGCATTTCGATTCCCCATTCCCGGACTTCGCTCGAAACAGAAATGAAAGGGAGGAAGTGTGTACAGATGATCGCGTCCGGTTCGCTGGACTTGAGGAATTGCAGATAACGATGATAGATGAAGTGGTCGAACAGCCCGACAAGACCTTTCTTATTGTAGGGCTTGTTTTCGGCTTTCTCGTACAAATAGCCCCAGAGCTCGGGAGTCTTGTTGACGAGATTCAAATATGTGCCCGCATACAGTCGTTTGAATATTGGAGAGGTAAAATCGAGACAATCATAGTTCTCGGTCTTCATCGGCATGTCAAGGTCTTGAGCAGTACGATGGAGTGCCTCTGCGGCACGGAGATGTCCCGCTCCGCCGGAGGAAGACAAGATCAGGACTTTCAGAGTTTTCATATTCTTCCTCATTACAATCGTCTGTCATCAAAAAATTTGAATCCGTATTGAATATCGTTGAGGACGGTTTGCGATGCTTGAGACTCGATGAGAGGAAAGAGGGATCGATCTTCGGTACGGATATGGCTTTCAAGAAGAGCTCCGAAAGCACGGAGATCATCCTCAAGAGATTCCTTGTTTGCCGAACGAAACTTCGAAATTGCAACCTCCATAGTGCGATGTTCAGCGACCAGAGTATCAATGATGGGCTCTGAAGCGGGTAAATTTTTCCGCGCTATGGCAAACACGATGAGCTCCTCTTCAGCGAAATGTCGCCGAAGATGCTGATCGTAAAACGCTACAACGCGCTTTGCCTGATCAACAGGATCGTGCGTCCAGAGCCTGAGCAGTGCCAGTGTGCCTTGTTGCAGCCGAAGTGCGAGAAGGAGCGCTTCGTGATGGTCGCGGGCCAACAAAATCAGGCTCTCGTGTCGTTTGGCCATTTCGGTCCGGAAAAAGAAATCCCCTTTCTATCATACTGAAAAAAAGGGGAATTTCAAAAGCGCACTTACGTCGATGCTTATTTGCGATCGATCGTCGGTATCCAGTTCCTAGCACCGGAACCAAGATAGATTTGTCTCGGTCGAGAGATCTTTTGCTCGGGATCGGTAAGCATTTCTTCCCATTGCGCGAGCCATCCTGCCGTTCTGCCAATCGCGAACAAGACGGGGAAGAGATCGAGTGGGAATCCCATTGCCTGATAAATGAGACCGGAATAGAAGTCCACGTTGGGGTAGAGTTTTCTTTTGACGAAGTACTCGTCTTCGAGCGCGATCCGTTCCAATTCCAATGCGATATCGAGTTTTGGATTCCTGCCCGTCACCTCGAAGACCTCGTACGCCATTTTCTTGATGACCTTGGCCCTAGGGTCATAATTCTTGTACACTCTGTGACCAAAGCCCATGAGTTTCCCGTGGCCTTCCTTCACATCCTTGATGAAGGCAGGGATGTTCTTCATCGATCCGATATGATCAAGCATGTGAATTACTGCTTCATTTGCTCCACCGTGCAACGGACCCCAGAGTGCTGCCGACGCTCCTGCAATAGCGGAATACGGATCACACTCCGAACTTCCGATGACTCTCATCGCTGAGGTGCTGCAATTCTGCTCATGATCAGCGTGTAGAATGAACAGTATTGTCAACGCATGCTCGAGAGTGTCGTTGACCTTGTAAGGCGATTCACCCGCTTTGAACATCATCTTAAGAAAGTTGCCGGCGTAGGTCAGTTCATTGTCCGGGTAGACGTAGGGCATTCCTTTGGAATGGCGATACGCGAATGCGGCGATCGTGGGTACTTTACCGATCAGACGGTATATTTGCTTTTCCCTGACTTCAGCATCCCGCACTTGCTTTGCTTCCGGATAGAACGTAGAAAGAGCCGCAACAGTGCTGATGAAGATGCCCATGGGGTGCGCATCGTATCGAAACCCTTCCATCAGCGTCTTCACATTTTCGTGCACCATCGTGTGCATTTTGATGTTGTAACGCCAATCGTCAAGTTGTTTCTTGTTCGGCAACTCGCCCCTCAAAATGAGATAGGCCACTTCGAGGAATGATTGTGAATGGTCCGCAATCTGTTCAATCGGATATCCTCGATATCGCAGGATTCCTTTGTCCCCATCGATGTACGTAATCTTGCTGACGCAAGAAGCGGTATTCATGAATGCGGGATCATATCCCATCATGCCAAAATCATCATCCTTCAACTTGATCTGCCGGAGGTCCAATGATTTGATGGTGTCGTGCTGAATCGGAAGGTCGAATTTCTTGCCGGTTCGATTGTCGATAATAGTAATCGTATCTGCCATTGCTATCTCCTCTGTTTGCGAATTAAGATGCGGACACAAAACAAGTGAAGTAATGTAAGAAAAATTCTCTAATCTGCCACACTGTTTAATTTTGAATCATTCGTCTCTGTGGTACTATTCGACGCTCGAAGAAGATTCCTTCTTCTGACAAAACGACCTAACGGAATTGTTCATTCTTGAGAAGACTCATGGTTCATTCCAAAGGAATAGTTGATAGGAATTGTCATGAATGCGAAAAGAGCTGTTGAGTAGATCAGATTGATGGGGGCGTTAAGTCGGCAACGCGCAAAATCTCTCTTTGGAAAGAAGCTTAGAAGACTTTATGGTTTTCTCGCAGGAGCTGACACGTTGAGCGTAATCAATAACCGTCGGGTCTCTTCATCGGTAAGCTCACGAGACTCTCCTGGTTGTAGTCCCTTCAAACTCAGAAAAGCAATCTTTGTTCGGAGAAGCCTTAACGTGGGATGACCAACAGCCGCCGTCATCCTTCGCACTTGTCGGTTCCGTCCTTCGTGGAGGGTGATTTCTATCCAGCACGTTGGAATACTCTTGCGATATCGGATAGGAATGGTACGTGGAGGGAGTACAGGTTCGCTCGCTAGAAGTGCGATCTCTGCAGACATTGTTTTCTTGCCGTCGAGGATAATTCCTCCTCTCATCTTGTCCAGATCATCTTCGCTGACCAGGTTTTCTACTTGGGCGAGGTAGGTCCTTGGATGACCGTATCTCGGATCGATCAGTCGGTGCTTCGTGTCATTATCATTCGTCAGGAGGAGGAGGCCTTCACTATCTGCATCGAGTCTGCCGACAGGATAGACAGTCGGCGGGAAGGGGCCAAAGTCTTTGAGCGACTTGTGACTGCCCTCAGCGGTGAACTGAGAAAGTACTCCGAACGGTTTGTAAAACAG
>CAZOIM010000018.1:11637-28351 GCA_964579855.1 uncultured Ignavibacteriaceae bacterium
CCCTTGTCGGCGATAAACTCCTTGGCCTCTCGCGTCATTTCGATAGTAATGCCGAGAGTGCCCATTCGTGTGACAAGTTCTTTGGCCGCGATATCGATGATTGCGAACATGTGCTCCCGTTCCAAGCCGTGGAAGATGATAGCGTCATCCACGCGGTTCAGAAATTCCGGATTAAAGACTCGCTTCAATGCATCTTCGATGCCGGATTTCATCTGGGAATATTTGTCCTTCGTGGTCTGTAAGCCGAATCCCAAGGCCCCATTCACCTTAATGTCTCTGGAACCGATGTTGGAAGTCATAATCAAGATGGTATTCTTGAAATCCACCCGTCTACCAAGGCTGTCCGTTAAGATTCCATCATCCAAGACTTGGAGAAGGATGTTAAACACGTCGGGATGAGCCTTCTCGATCTCGTCCAGCAATACAACCGAATAAGGCTTTCTGCGGACCTTTTCTGTCAGTTGCCCGCCTTCTTCGTAGCCGACATAGCCGGGAGGAGCTCCGACGAGCCGAGAAACCGAGAACTTCTCCATATATTCGCTCATGTCGATACGGATCAGTGCTTCATCGGTATCGAACAAATATCGGGCAAGAGATTTGGCAAGTTCTGTCTTGCCAACGCCAGTAGGACCAAGGAATATGAATGATCCAATCGGACGCTTTGGATCTTTCAGCCCGGCACGTGCGCGACGGATCGCCTTCGTAAGCTTCTCGATAGCCTCATCTTGCCCAATAACCATCGCCTTGAGAGCTTCACCCATCTTCAAGAGCTTTGCGGATTCGCCTTGAGCAACTTTTTGAACGGGTATGCTCGTCATCATTGAAACAACTGCCGCACAATCTTCATCATTGACTTCATAAATAGTATCGTGCGCTTTCAATTCCCATTCGCGTTTGGCAATTTCCAGGTCGTTCAACAACTTCTTTTCCAGGTCGCGTAATCGTGCGGCTTCTTCAAAATTCTGATTTTTCACCACCTGGTTCTTCGATTGCCGGATCTTCTCAATCTCCTCCTCGAGGTGCAATACTTCCTTCGGAACTTTGATATTCGCAAGGTGCACCCGCGAGCCGGCTTCGTCCATGACATCAATAGCCTTGTCCGGCAGATACCTGTCGGTTATATATCTGTCGCTGAGCCTGACCGCAGCATCGATTGCTTTATCGGTATATTTTACGCCGTGATGCTCCTCGTATTTCTGTTTGATATTCATGAGAATCTGGATGGTTTCATCAACCGTCGTTGGGTCAACCATGATCTTTTGAAAACGCCGGTCGAGGGCTCCATCTTTCTCTATGTACTGTCTATACTCATCGAGCGTGGTTGCCCCAATGCACTGCAGGTCGCCCCGGGCCAATGCAGGTTTGAACATGTTTGAAGCGTCGAGTGACCCACTTGCTCCGCCAGCTCCTACAATCGTATGCAACTCGTCGATGAAGAGTATGACATCCTTAGCTTTCTCAAGCTCATTCATTACCGCTTTCATGCGTTCCTCGAACTGACCGCGGTATTTCGTTCCGGCCACAAGGGCTGCAAGGTCCAAAGTTACAACGCGCTTATCGTGTAACACCCTGGATACCTTCTTCTGCACGATCCTGAGCGCCAATCCTTCCGCAATTGCAGATTTCCCGACCCCCGGTTCTCCAATAAGCACTGGATTGTTCTTTTTTCTTCTACTTAATACTTGAGCAACTCGTTCAATTTCCTTTTCTCTTCCGACAATCGGATCAAGTTTGTCTTCGGCGGCCAGTTTCGTTAAATCTCTTCCGAAATTATCCAAAACCGGCGTCTTGGATTTATCCTGTTTCTTTTCCCCTGATCCTGCCTGGTGTGTTGATGAGGGAGGTGTCGATGGTTTTCCGGAAATAATATTGTCCAGTTCGTTCCTTACCACGTCGTAGTGCACGTTGTACTGATGGAGGATTTGAGCTGCAATATTATCGTCATCCCGGAGAAGAGAAAGCAACAAGTGCTCTGTTCCAATGACGTCGGATTTATACAATTTGGCTTCGAGGTATGTAATTTTCAGTACCTTCTCGGCTTGTTTCGTAAGGGGTATGTTGCCAATTGTGAGAGTTCCACCGGAAGTCCGGACTGTATCTTCGATGGACTTCTTTAGTTTATATAGATCAACGCCGAGATTCCGCAGTATTTTCACTGCAATCCCTTCACCCTCACGGATTATTCCGAGCAGGAGGTGTTCTGTCCCAATATAATCGTGACCCAATCGGAGCGCCTCTTCACGGCTTAACCGAATAACATCTTGAACTCTGTTTGAGAAATTGCCTTCCATGACTTTCCTTTGTGAGTGTGGAACGATTACCTGCTTAGCCCCGTCTCAACCCGTATTGAAAACGAAGCAGTTGTAGGTTAAGTTCCACACGCAATATACCCAAAAATGAAGGGTCAGTCAAGAAATGGAGTGTCGCACGATGCTAACGAATAACTTTCGCAATTTTTCACGAATTTTGACTTTATTTTCAAAAAAGGTTACATTGCGCACTGCAATTTGCGGAGAATTCAGTGAATTGGAGTTAGAGTGGCACTAGAGAAAGCGACCGGGCTCGACAAAAAGCTTCAAGATCGATTATTGGAAAATGGTGAAATCCCAAAACACATAGCCATTATTATGGATGG
This sequence comes from uncultured Ignavibacteriaceae bacterium, assembly GCA_964579855.1. Classification (GTDB taxonomy): domain Bacteria; phylum Bacteroidota; class Ignavibacteria; order UBA10030; family UBA10030; genus JADGQA01. The sequence continues at coordinate 14,273 of CAZOIM010000018.1, forward strand.
CAATGGGCGTTGGGCGAAACGTCGAGGTTTTCCCAGGATTGCAGGACACCGTGAAGGAGTGAACTCTGTTCGCGATATCGTGGAAGCTTGTGGGCAGCTGGGTGTCAAATATCTGACCCTTTATGCATTCTCTACAGAAAACTGGAAAAGACCGAAGGACGAAGTCTCAATGCTCATGCGGCTTTTGCTGAAGGCACTGAGAGACGAAAGGGACTGGTTGCACCAGAACGAAGTTCGGCTAAGAGCGATTGGGGATATTGCCGCATTACCTCAGGATGTTCAGGATGAATTGCTCGACGCCATTGAAATGATGCGACACAACAATGGTCTAACCCTCATTCTGGCTCTCAGTTACAGTGGCCGTTGGGATCTTCTTAACGCAATGAGGAAGATGCACGATGAGATTAAGAAAGGGAATCTTCCCAAAGAAGAAATAACGGAGCAGTTGGTTTCCAGCTATTTGGCAACAAAAGAATTTCCAGATCCCGATCTCCTCATTCGTACCAGTGGGGAATACCGAATCAGCAATTTCCTGCTTTGGCAACTTGCCTACAGCGAGCTCGTTATATCAGAAGACTTTTGGCCGTCATTCCGACGCAAGCACCTTTATTCCGCAGTTGCGGACTTCCAGAAACGAGAGCGCCGTTTTGGGATGGTCAGTGAACAAGTCCAAAAAACGCCTCGCGCCGGTTCCGTTTACGTGGAAAGGTTTCTCAAAAGTGTCGCAAAACTTTAGAACCATCGCCGTCGCTCTTGCCCTAGTTGCTCTCACAAATTCCGCGACAATCAAGGCTCAGACAAAACCTGAAGTCTACAAGATTCTGGGAATCAATGTCGAGGGTCAGCGTTCCGCAGAGCCATCCGCCATCATAGCAAATACCGGTCTGAAGGTGGGAGACGATATTACCATCCCCGGAGAGCAGAGCCGGCTGGCCGTCCAACGATTGTACAATCTTCGCCTTTTCAACGACATCCAAGTTCTGATTGACCACAAAGTGCCGGAAGGTGTCTACCTTCTGATCAAAGTAAAAGAGAACCCAAGACTCGATAAAATCGAGGTCGTCGGGAATGATGAATTAAGTGAGGACGATATACTCAAGAAGATTGGCCTCATCAAAGGTCAAATTGTAAGCGGGGACGATCTTGCTACTGTGAAAAGGCTTCTCAATACGCAATACGAAACGGACGGCTACTTGAATGCTCAGGTCAAGCCGGACCTGGTTCCTCTTGAAGACACAACAAGGAATCGTGTCGTCCTCAAGATCACGATCGATGAAGGTCCCAAGATTAAGGTTGATAAGCTGGTCTTCTTCGGCAACAAGGCCTATGACGCCGGCGATTTGAAGAGTGAATTCAAAGAAACGAGTGAACGCAGTTGGTGGAAATTCTGGTCCACCAACAAGTTTGACAGAAAGAAGTGGAAGGAAGATAAGGATCTGCTTGTCGCGTTCTACAGGAAACACGGCTTTCGAGATATGGAGATTCTTTCTGATTCTCTGTCGTATGACAAGACCAAAAAGTATCTGACCATTGACGTGTATCTGCACGAAGGGCCGCAATACCATATTCGAATGATCACCTGGGAGGGAAATACCGTTTACCCGACCCCCATCCTCAATGAGCGGCTGGGATTTAAGAGGGGGGATATCTATGACCAGGAAAAATTCGATCAGAACCTTCATCGCAATGAAGATGAGTCGGATGTTTCTTCGCTCTATTATGATAACGGATATCTCATGTTTCAGGTTGATCCGCAGGAAATCCGGGTAGGCGATGACAGCCTTGACATCCGCATGGTGGTTCACGAACATAACCTCTTCAAAGTTGGTCAGGTTTCGATCACAGGAAACACAAAGACATTTGAGAAAGTCATCCGAAGAGAACTGAGAACCCGGCCAGGCGATACGTTCAGTCGGCAGGCAATTATCCGCAGTCTCCGGCAGCTACAACAGCTCAACTATTTCAATCCGGAAAAAATCAAACCGGATACAAAAATAGTCAATGACAAGACTGTTGACCTCGTCTATGACGTGGAAGAAAAATCGAGCGATACGTTCAATATGTCCGTTGGCTACAGCGGTGCGTTCGGATTCAATGGGGGTGTAGGCCTCACCTTTAACAACTTCTCCATTTCCGAGCCGCTTCGCGGTGGTGCTGGACAGATGCTGAACTTCGACTGGCAATTTGGAGTTTCCAGTTACTACCAGACTTTTTCGATTGGCTTCCAGGAACCGTGGATGTTCGACACGCCGACATCTTTTGGGGTCAACATTTTTGATACACACCAGATATACTACTATGACGTTCGCTATTCAGGAGCCTCGGTTCAAGTCGGTCGCCAATTCAAATGGCCCGATGATTATTTCCGGGGACTTTGGAGCGTACGGTACCAGCGAAACCAGTCGAGCACGACGACTGCATATTCGTACGCCGGCATCATCAATCAATTTGCTATTTCACAGGTCATTTCCCGAAACAGCACGAACAATCCGATTTTCCCTTCGGAAGGCTCTTCGTTCTCCATTTCAACAGAGATCGATGGTGGTCCCTTCCTGCCGGGAAATGCAAACTACAGCAAACATCTTCTGACTGCCGACTGGTACATTCCTCTCTTCAACAGTCCAAGACTTGCTCTCGTAAGTCAGAATCTGGTAGGATACATTTTCGGGTTTGGGGGACGATCGTTGCTGCTTCCACCGCAAGAATATTTCTTCATGGGTGGCACAGGCTTGGGATACATTTCTGTGACGCCTCTCAGAGGCTATGACGATCGCACAGTAGGACCAACGGATCCAATCAACGGCACTATCCTTGGAGGAAGAGCGATGATCAAGCACTCCCTTGAATTCAGAGTCGCCATCGCCCTCAATCCTATTCCCATTTATGCGCTGTCATTCGCCGAAGCAGGAAATGTTTGGCTCGATCAGTCAACACAGGACCCACTAAGTCTCAGGAGATCTGCAGGAGTCGGTGTGCGTCTGATGATCCAACCAATCGGACTTGTAGGATTTGATTACGCGTACGGATTCGATGGTACCAGACCCGGACAACCTCCCTCCGGATGGAAATTCCATTTTCAATTCGGCAGAGGGTTCTAACATCACCCTGACCTGCTAAGTTGAAGCATGCAACGGTATTTACCATGTGTCACACAAACACGGGAAGTCTGTAACAACGAACACCGTGTCTATAATCCAACTTCAGGTATTGACCGATTTATCATTTTTTCCAATATTGCAGATAACCCATATCTTCACTCAATCACTAAGAGGTACTCGTGAAAAAGATCCTTCTTGCAGTGTTCGCCGTATTTGCATGTTCATCACTCGCTGTTACCCAATCTCAAAGGCTTGCCTACGTCGATTCTGAAACCATTTTGGCTCAATTGCAGGAAGCGCAAGATGCCAAAGCCGCAGTGGACGATGCTGTCAAACAGTGGCAGGACGAGCTCGACAAGATGGGAAAAGACCTCGATTCCAGCGTTCAGGACTATCAGAACAAATCGGCACTTTATTCTCCACAGAAGAAGGATGATGAACAGAAGAGACTGTCGGACATGCAACAGAAGATCCGTGAATTGCAGCTCAAGCGACAACAGGATGCCGCGCAACTGCGTGACACAAAATTTCAACCAATTCGTACCAAGGTCTTGAAGGCGATCGAAGGTGTGGCCAAGGAAGAAGGATTTACATTTGTGTTTGATAAACTCAATCAGACAGTCCTCTTGTTTGCGGATGTCAAATATGATCTTACCTTTAAGGTAATCGACCGTTTGAAGAGGGGAACCACGGCGAAGACGAAGTAATCAGAACTATTGGGCGGTCTGTTACTGGGAAATCCTGCCGGATGGTATGAGCGGGGAAAATCTTGTCATCAATAAGTTGTGGATTTGTAACCATTGAATCTACGTACGAATCAGCTCTCTTGAAGAGGGGAACATGAAAAATATCTCCATAGCACTTAGTTGTCTGATATTTCTTGGAGTCTCATCGACGTTCGCGCAAATGAAAATTGGGCACGTCAGTACCGAAGCAATTATGAAACAGCTTCCGGATGCGCAAGATGCCCAAAAACAACTTGATGCACAGACGGCGAGCTGGCAGGACGAGCTCAACAAAATGCAGGATGACTGGAAGAAGAAATACGATGAGTACGACAAGAAGAAACTCATCATGACCGATCAACGGCGTTCTGACGCAGAACGAGAATTGAGAGAGCTGGACCAGAAAATGGCCGACTTTCGGACACAAAAATTTGGACAAAATGGAGAGCTCTTCGCAAAACAAAACGATCTCATGAAGCCGGTGCAAGACAGGGTTTTCAAGGCCATCCAGGATGTCGCCGTGGAAGAAGGATGTGATTATGTCCTCGACAAAAGTGGGGAAATCCTCCTGATGTATGCAAACCCAAAGTATGATCTGACAGACAAAGTTCTTGAAAAACTGAAAGTCACTCCTCAGTCCACTAAGAAATAGTGTCTTGAATGACGGTACAGGAAATCGCGACGTGGCTTCAAGGCGAACTCGTGGGCAATGGAACGGTGCAGATTGAACGTGTCGCCAAAATAGAAGAAGCTGACCAGCATAGCATTTCCTTTATCGCAAACCCCAAATACGAGCGATTCCTCGAAACAACGAACGCCGCTGCGGTCCTTGTCTCAAGAAAACATGAGACCGCCAAACTTCCTCACCGGCCTGGACTTGCGATCATAAAAGTTGATGATCCGTACGATTCTTTCCTGAAAGTTCTCAAGAAATTCACTCCATCCATCGATCCGTTTCCGACTGGAGTCCATCCTTCTGCCAGTATCTCGAAATCAGCAAAGTTGGGCAAGAATGTTTGTGTCGGGGCAAATGTCGTTATTGGCGACGATGTCGTGGTGGGCGAGAATTCAAAGATATCGCACGGCTGCGTCATTGGCGTTGCGACAACGCTGGGAACCGACTGCCTGGTGTATCCTAACGTTACGGTCTACCATCAAACCAGGATTGGCAATCGGGTCACTCTTCATTCCGGCGTTGTGATTGGCGCAGATGGGTTTGGTTTTGTGCCAAAAGAAAATGAACCCTTCGAGAAGATCCCCCAGCTCGGAATCGTATTGATTGAAGATGATGTCGAGATTGGTGCGAATTCGACTGTCGATCGGGCGACGATCGGTGAAACCGTGATCAGGCGGGGAGTCAAGATCGACAACCTCGTTCAAATTGGGCACAATTGCGTCATCGGAGAGAACACCGTTATCGCAGCCCAAACGGGAATCTCCGGGAGCGTAAAAATTGGCAGGCATTGTATGATTGGCGGACAGGTGGGGATCGCTGGTCATATCGAGATCGCAGATCGAGTGACTATTCTTGCTCAATCAGGAGTGGGCAAGACAATCCCCGAACCGGGCGGAATCTATTTTGGGACGACAGTGAAAGAACACACCAGGGCATATCGTATCGAGGCGGTGATCCGATCCCTTCCGGAATTGAGCCGTGACGTGTACCAGTTGCAGCGAGAAGTTGAAGCACTCCGAGGTGCGATGACGGGAAAAAAATCATAGCACATCCATAATGAGTTTCAGGAACCTATAATGCTCGTTCAACAACGAACCATCAAGAAACCCGTTTCCATGTCCGGCGTCGGACTTCATACCGGCGTGCAGACGACGATGACGTTTAAGCCGGCCTCGGAAAACTTCGGAATCCGGTTCCGCCGAATTGATTTAGGCGGTCATCCCGAAATTCCCGCCGATGTTGACCACGTCGTGGATATCGAACGGGGGACCACCCTCGGGATCGGTGATGCGAAAGTCCATACCACGGAACACGTACTCGCCGCCATCGTCGGACTTGAAATCGACAACATCATCATCGAATTGAATAATATTGAGCCGCCGATCGCAGACGGAAGCTCAATGCCGTTTGTCGAAATGCTCCAGGAGGCGGGCTTGCAGGAGCAGGATGAACCGAAGGATTACCTGATTATCGACCAGCTTATCCATTACCACAACGAGGCAAAAGGGGTCGACATTGTTGCGCTGCCTTCAGATGAATTCCGAATGTCGGTTGTCATCGACTACAACAATCCAGCATTGGGGACACAACACACCGGACTCTTCAGTCTCGAACGTGAGTTTGTAACAGAATACGCTTCTGCCAGAACATTCTGTTTCCTTCACGAAGTGGAACAACTCTGGGATCAAGGTTTGATCAAAGGGGGCAATCTCGATAATGCAATCGTGATCAATGATCGCGATCTCTCGGATTCCGAATTGAAGAAACTAACACACAAACTGGGGATAGACCATTCTGTGATCCTCGGCTCTTCGGGTGTGCTCAATAACCGAAAGTTGCATTACAGAAATGAGCCTGCCCGTCACAAGTTACTCGATTTGATCGGCGATCTCGCCCTCATTGGCGTTCCTTTGAGAGCGCAGATCTTGTCTGCTCGCCCTGGACACGCGAGCAATATCGAATTTGCGAAAATGGTCCGTAAGCTGTATCAGCAAAAGAAACTTGTTCGGAAGTATCAACACGAAAAGAAAGAGGGCGTTGTTTTTGACATCAATGCCATCAAAAAGATCTTGCCGCATCGTTATCCGTTTCTGATGATTGATAAGATCACTGATTTTGAAATGGACAAGAAAGTGGTCGCGGTGAAAAATGTCACCGTCAACGAACCATTTTTCGAAGGGCATTTCCCTGGCAGTCCGATCATGCCGGGAGTCATGATTGTGGAAGCAATGGCTCAGGCAGGAGGCGTGCTTCTGTTGAATGGTCTCGAGAACCCTGGCACCAAGCTTGTCTATTTCATGTCGATGAATAACGTGAAGTTCAGAAAAACCGTTGTCCCCGGAGACCAACTTGTGCTGGAAGTTGAGATGGTGAGTAGACGATCGAAGGTGATTCATATCCGCGCAAGGGCATATGTGAATACGAGCGTTGTTGCCGAGGGAGAATTTGCTGCAGCAATCGTCGATCGTGAACCCGGCGGATCCTCGATTCAAGGAGGCACGGCCTCAAACGTTTCAGTCTCCAAAAACTAACGAATTCAAAATCCATGAGTATTTCAATTGACCCGCATGCGGTCGTGGGTTCCAGGGCCCATCTGGGTGACAACGTCAGTGTCGGACCGTTCTCCGTCATTGAAGACGATGTTGTCATCGGAGATGGTTCCTGGGTCGGCCCCCACGCCTACATCGCCAATGGATCACGGTTGGGAAAAAACTGTAAAGTGTTCCCGGGAGCAGTTGTCGGCGGCCCACCTCAGGACCTCAAATACAAAGGTGAGCCCACGACAGTGGAAATCGGTGACAACGCAGTCATTCGGGAGTGCGTGACGCTGAATCGAGCGACGGTGGAAACTGGCAGAACGATTATCGGCAACGATTGTCTCTTCATGGCCTATACCCACGTGGGTCATGATTGTCGGGTCGGTAATAATGTCATCATCGCCAACTGTTCACCCCTCGGCGGACACGTACATATCGGCGATTATGTCATCATCGGGGGGTTGTCGCCGGTTCATCAATTCGTGCACGTTGGTGATCACGCGATGATTGCCGGAGGTTTCAGGGCAGTCAAAGACGTTCCACCATACATTCTGTGTGGTCACGAGCCCCTCAGTTTTGAAGGATTGAACATCGTCGGCCTCAGGAGACGAGGATTCTCTGCCAAATCACTTGAGATGTTGGACAAGACGTACCGTCTCATCTATCGATCGAACTTAAATGTATCACAGGCTGTCGCACGAATCAAAGAAGAAGTCGAGATGGTACCTGAAGTGAAGAAGGTTCTGGATTTTATCGCGGCCAGCAAGCGGGGTATTCTGCCCGGCCATTCGCACTAGTACTTTCTCAAGGAAAAACCAGACAAGATGCGTTGGCGTTTTCTCGATACCGGCGAACATTCGGGGAAATACAACATGGAGTTCGACGAATCCCTGGTGCGTTCACTCGCTGATGGTGATGGAATTCCGACAGTTCGTGTTTACGGATGGCACCCTCACACAATTTCATTGGGTTGGAACCAGCGTGCTGAGGATATCAATGCAGATAGTGCTCGACGGGACGGCATTGACATCGTCCGGAGACCAACAGGAGGAAGAGCGATCCTTCATTCAGAAGAGTTGACGTACAGCGTGGTCATGGCTTCACACGCAAAGAATATTCTGGCCACCTATAACGAAATAAGCAGGGCCCTGGTTCTGGGATTGAAGAGGCTGGGAGCTGATGTGAGTCTCGAAAAATCACAACCGCATTTTCCGTCGTTGTACCAGTCTTCCTCTTCTGCTATATGCTTTTCGAGTTCCGCGAGATATGAAATTCAGATCAACGGAAAGAAACTCGTCGGTAGTGCACAGCGCAGATATACCGGCCAAGATAGTGAAGAACTTGTCCTTCAGCACGGATCACTCTTGCTCGGTTCAGACCACTCACGGATCATCGATTACTTGAACTTAAGTAATGGTCAGGAAAGAGATCGATTGAAGATCGAAATCAACGAGCGGACGATAGATTTGTCAACGGCTCTTGGACGAATTGTGTCTTTTAAAGAATGCGCTGAAGCTTTGAGAACAGGATTTGAAGATGCGTGGGGAATACGATTCGAATCTCCCAATCTTGAACCGGCAATAAGTGGAGCAGTATTATGAAACAGGTCTCGGACATTTCTGGCCCCAAGCGCATTACGACGAGAACAATCGCGGAGCTGAAGAGCAAAAGGCAGCCAATCGCCTGCCTCACTGCATACGATTTTATCACTGCCCGACTGCTGGATCGCGCGGGAATAGATCTTGTGCTCGTTGGAGATTCCCTGGGGATGGTGTTCCAGGGACAAGATACCACGATTTCCGTCACTCTTGATGAAATGATCTACCACGCCAAGACAGTCATCCGCGGAGTCGATCGTGCGATGGTCATTGTTGATATGCCGTTCATGAGTTATCAAGTCCATGCAGATGACGGTTTTCGTAACGCAGGAAGAGTGATGAAAGAAACCGGAGCCGGGGGAGTTAAATTTGAAGGAGGTCAACGGATCGCCGAGATGGTGCACAAAGTGGTGCAGGCTGGGATTCCCGTTATGGGTCACCTCGGATTAACTCCACAATCCATTCATCAATTCGGTGGGTACCAGCCGCGTGGAGCAACGCCGTCTGAGGCAAAGCAACTACTCAAAGATGCTAGAGCCTTGGAATCGGCCGGGGCTTTTGCCATTGTTCTTGAAAAGATACCGGCGACCCTTGCTGCAAAAATAACAAAATCACTCAAGATACCGACGATCGGCATTGGTGCAGGCATCCATTGCGATGGGCAAGTCCTCGTTGTTTCGGACATGTTGGGTCTTTATGAGGATTTTAATCCCAGGTTTGTGCGTAAGTATGCGCACCTTGCAAAAGTCATTCAGGAATCGGTCAGCGGTTACGTCAAGGACGTCAAGGGCGGGAAATTTCCTTCGAAGGAAGAGAGTTACTGAGAATTTGCTGAGGGACTGTATTCGAGTGAAGTGAAGCCCTGAACAAAAGTACAGGGCTTCGTTGTTTAGGGGGCAATTTTTTTCTATCTTCTAATCCGATGTTGAAGAAAGCAAGAACAAGAAATCTTAGAATTCTGGTGTGCAATGACGACGGGATAGACGCCCCGGGTATCTATGCCGTTGTACAGGAGCTCAAGAAAATCGGCACAGTGACGGTTGTCGCGCCTGACAAGCAACAGAGTGCAGTCGGTCACGCAATCACGATGAGCTACCCTTTGCGGATGAAAGAATTTCGCAAGGACGGTAAGTTCTTTGGCTATGCAATTCAAGGCACGCCCGCAGATTGCGTCAAACTTGCCGTTCGCGCGATACTGAAAAAGAAGCCCGATCTCGTCGTCTCAGGTATCAATCACGGTTCGAATACGGCCATAAGTATCATCTATTCCGGGACTGTTTCTGCAGCAACAGAAGGGACCATTCTGGGCATTCCGTCGATCGCAGCCTCTGTTACGACGTACGGCAAAGTCGACTTCCGCTTTGCGGCAAAATTTGTTAGAAAACTTGCATTACGCGTATCCAGGAAGGGGTTGCCCGATCGCACCTTGTTGAACGTGAATATTCCCCCGCTGAGGGAGAAAGACATTCGCGGAGTTCTTGTGACGCGCCAGGGGCGTTCCATTTGGAATGATACGTTTGATACGCGAAGAGATCCCGGGAATAAAGAATATTTCTGGCTGACGGGCGGACTTGACGAAGCAGACACCGATATTGAATTTGATCAGGCAGCAATTCGAAAAAATTACATTTCTATTTCTCCAATCCAATACGATCTTACAGATTATGCAATGATGGACGTTCTGAAGCGATGGAATCTGAAAGATCTTATTCACTAAACTCTGAACGAAGGATAATCATATGAGAATCGGCATTCTAACAGGTGGCGGTGATGTTCCTGGCTTGAACCCCTGCATCAAAGCGGTTGTGTATCGCTCCGAGGACAAGGGAGCGGAGGTTATCGGCTTTCGCAAAGGTTGGGGCGGCTTGCTCAATTACGATTTTAACGCGACGGATAACGAAGGCAACCGGTATGTGAAGTTGAACAAAACGAACACACGCACCATTGACAGATCAGGCGGTACGTTTCTTCACACCTCACGGACAAATCCAGGCAAAGTCAGAAAAGAAGATATCCCATTGTTCCTGAGAGATTCAGACTATGACAAGATCGACAAGGACAAGCGCATAGACTTTACCCCCCACGTTCTCAAAGTCATCGAGCACTTGAAACTCGATGTCATTATCAGTATCGGGGGCGATGATACACAAAGTTATGCAGCGAGGCTTCACAAAGAGGGGGTGCCCGTCGTTTCAATACCGAAGACGATGGACAATGATGTGTACGGAACTGACTACTGCATCGGATTCTCCACTGCGATCACGCGAAGTGTGGATTTCATTACAGCGCTAAGAACCGTTGCAGGTTCTCACGAGAGGATCGCGGTTGTCGAGCTATTCGGAAGGAACTCCGGAGAGACAGCGTTGCTGGCCGCCTACCTCGGTGGGGCGGATCGAGCAATAATCTCTGAAGTGCCGTTTGATGTTGAGAAGCTCGCGTCTATGCTGTGGGAAGATAAAAAGAACAATCCTAGCAATTATGCTGTCATGACGATATCCGAAGGCGCACACTTGATCGGAGGGCAGATTGTGGAGTATGGGGAGGAAGATGCCTACGGCCACAAAAAACTGGGGGGCATTGGAGCAATCACAGAACAGGCACTGAGAAAAATTCTCGGTACCCATACCGTGTATCAGCAACTCGCTTACCTGATGCGGAGTGGCGAACCGGATGCACTCGATAGGATGGTCGCATCCAGCTTCGCGGTCATCGCAACGGATATGGCACTGAAGAAGGATTGTGGTCGCATGGTCGCGCTTCGGGATGGGAAGTATGCTACCGTTCCGATTGAAATGCTTGGTCAGGGACTGAAACGAGTCGACGTGGCTGAATTATATGATTCGGAACATTACAAACCGAACGTCAGCCACCTTCTCGGCAAGCCGATGTTCTTGTATTAGACTTCCCTTCAAGAGTTTTGCAGAGCGAGGCCCTCCGTTATTGCAGAGGGCCTTTCTTGTTTGTCTCGATATTCAACTTTCAGTATCTTTACCGGCAATGGACAGTGTGTTGGCGGAATATGTTTGTGCGTTCTGCGGTGAACTCAACGAGACGTTGGTGGATCCGACGGTTGCACAAAAGCAATCGTATGTGGAAGATTGTTCCGTGTGTTGCCATCCCAATGTGCTGAATGTTTCCGTTGAGCAATCGACGGGTGCCGTTGTCATTCGTGCCATCTTCGAGGAATGATTTAACGGGGTTCGATTCCAGAGACAAAACAATTGGGGATCGGTCTATGCCGATCAAGAAGACGCTTCGCGGTGCAAGTGTCCCCGTCAAGATTTGGACCGATGACATCGAGGAGGAGGCGGAACAACAGCTTCTTCAGCTTGCCTCGTTGCCATTCGTGTTCAAACACGTCGCGGTCATGCCGGACGTCCACACGGGTCGTGGGTCAACAATAGGCACGGTCTACGTTTCCCGGGATGTGATTATTCCAGCGGCCGTTGGTGTTGACATCGGATGTGGAATGGCAGCCGTGAAGACTCCGTTTGAGCTTGCGACGCTTGAAGGAAGGCTCGCTGAGCTGCGACATTCAATTGAGCGTTCCGTTCCCTTGGGCTTTCACGAACATCGGGACCTCCTCCGGCAGACAGAGGCGTGGGAGGGGTGGTCGGAATTCAAGAACCTCACACCGTATGTCCAAAATCTCTATAGAAAAGCGCAGCACCAGCTCGGTACACTGGGCGGAGGAAATCATTTTATCGAGATTTGTTATGATGAAGAGGAACGAGTTTGGATTCTCCTGCACAGTGGGAGTCGTCACATCGGGAAAACACTTGCCGATGTGCACATCGACATTGCAGAGGAATTGATGAAGTTGCACGAAATCAAGCTGCCACACCGGGATTTTTCTTACCTCCATTTCGGCACGAAGGAATGTACACAGTACTTCCACGATGTATCCTGGGCCCAATCGTATGCAAGGAAGAACAGAGATCTCATGCTCGAGCTTATCATGGACGATGTTTCCCGACTGTTGAATAACGGAAAGCCATTCGTGCCGGAGAGAGTGGTCAATTGCCATCACAATTATGTCACGAAGGAATCACATTATGGCTCGGAGGTTTGGGTCACACGAAAAGGTGCCATTCGTGCCGAGAAAGGGGACGAAGGAATCATTCCGGGTTCGATGGGTGCAAAATCGTATATTGTAAGAGGACTGGGAAACCCGGAATCATTCAATTCTGCAAGTCACGGAGCAGGGAGAAGAATGTCCCGCACACAGGCAAAAGCTACATTTACCATCAAAGATATGGAGATTCAGACGATCGGTGTTGAATGCCGAAAGGACAAAGGCGTCATTGACGAGATTCCAAAAGCCTACAAAGACATCGACGCTGTGCTCGAAAATGAACGCGATCTTGTCGAACCTATTGCTGCCTTAAAACAGGTTATTTGTGTCAAGGGTTGAAGACTTTCAATAGTTATTTCAGAACTTATTAGTAATTCAGGAATGTCGACGCCGTTAATGTCCCAATATCGTCAGGTCAAGGCCAAGTACCCTGAAACTATCCTCCTGTTCCGGATGGGGGACTTTTATGAGACATTCGAAGATGATGCCAAAGTAACTGCAAAGGTCCTCGGCATCGTCCTCACGAAACGGGGGAACGGAGCTTCTGGGGAGATACCGCTAGCCGGATTTCCGCATCACGCGCTCGACGCATACTTGCCAAAACTGCTCAAAGCCGGATATCGTGTTGCGGTGTGCGAGCAGATGGAAGATCCAAAGTTCGCGAAGGGAATTGTGAAACGCGACGTGATCGAAGTTGTCACTCCCGGAATTTCGTTTTCTGATAAAGTGCTCGATCGCAGTCAGAATAATTTCCTGGCGTCGATCGCACTTCCATCACCGTTGGCGACCAGCGAAGATGTCGTCGGTTTCGCGTATATCGATGTTTCAACAGGTGAATTTTCTGTGAGTGAATTCCCGTTGAAAAATCTGTCCGAACAGGTATCGAGTCTGCAGGCCTCTGAGCTCATCGTTCAAAAAAGAGATCTCGAAACGGTAAAGGGTTTGCTTAAGGACGATTATAGGGGAATCTACACGAAGTCAGATGATTGGGTGTTTAACGTTGACTATGCGTATGAGATCCTGATCAATCATTTCAAGACAAAGACCCTCAAGGGTTTCGGTATCGAGGAAATGCGCATCGGTGTGGTAGCCGCCGGTGCTATCATGAACTATCTCCAGGAAACGCAGAAGTCAAACCTTGTCCACATCCGGCGGATTGTGCCTGCAGACATCGGCGAATATATGGTCCTTGATGTCTCCACAAAACGGAATCTCGAAATTACGTCCTCGATGTCCGGTCAGGCGGAAGGAACACTGTTCTCTGTCATTGACGACACGCAGACTCCCATGGGTGGGCGATTGCTGAAAACCTGGATAAACCGTCCTTCCAAGAGGCTTGAGCCTATCCAACTGCGCCTTACGGCGATTGG
>CAZOIM010000019.1:0-15353 GCA_964579855.1 uncultured Ignavibacteriaceae bacterium
GGGTCCGGGAACGAATCAACGACTCAGCGAGTCTACACTTCGAATCCTTGAAATTGAATCCCTATTACCCAATCTGGATTCAATCCAGTATTCCCTGCTTGATTGGCACTCTATTTTTGGTTAAGTTTTTAGTTCAACAGGGGTTTTTCCGGCAATTTTCTTAAGGTTTTGCGCATGAAACTAGTAAAAATGTGGTTCCTGGGCGTATTTCTGACGGCGATGCTCGGTGGTTGCGGAAGTTCAAATCCAGTCGTGGCCACAATAGGCAGTGACAAAATCACGCTTGACGAATTTGAAAATAGTTACGCGAAGAATAATGGCGGTTGGGACAAGGGCGTTTCTTCTTCTCTGGAAGACCGCCAACATTTCCTGGATCTTTTAGTCAAGTTCCGGCTGAAGGTGGAAGAAGCAAAGGATCACGGCCTCTTGCACGATTCCTCTGTTACCGGAGAAATGGATGAGTACCGTCTTTCAGTGTCTCAATCCTATATGTTGGAAAAAGAGCTCGTCGCTCCTAAGATCCAGGAAATGTATAATCACAAGCTCGAGGAGATTCGGGCCGCCCACATTTTTTTCCGCTTAACACCGAATGCCAACCCGGCAGATACCCTTGCAGCGTACGAAAAAGCATTAAAGGTTCTCGCATTGCTTCCGACTGTCAGATTTGATACTCTTGCACGGCAATACTCGGAAGACCCCCAGACCGCCTCTCTTGGGGGCGACATTGGGTGGGTCATTCCAGGTCGAATGCCCGGCATCCTCGAAGACGTTGTGTATTCGCTTAAAAAGGGCGAGTACTCCAGGGTTCTTGTGAGAAGTCCCTACGGATACCATATCTTCAAGGTGCTCGAAAGGCAGCCAGCAAGTGGTGCGATCCATATCAATCACATCCTCCGTCGATATCCACGTGAACTCAAGGACACAACTGCTTTTCGGGATTCTGTCTGGCAGATTTATGACAAACTGAAGCACGGAGCGGATTTCGCTGAGCTTGCCAAGAAATTCTCGGATGATCTACCGAGCAAGGAACGTGGAGGTGATCTCGGGTTTTACGAGCGCGAGGGCCTGCGTCCAGACATTGCGAATTACCTCTTCGAGTTGCCTCTGGATTCGGTATCCACTCCGTACCAACAGCCCTATGGTTATCATATTTTCAAAGTAACAGGCCACCGTCCCGTTGCACCGTTCAGCGATTTGGAGAAAGACTTGCGCTCGCAATACCAACAACGGTATTACCAACAGGATTATGCAAACTATGTTGAAGCTCTGAGACACAAATTCGGTATTACCCTGGACAGTATTGTGGAAAAGAGACTCGGCGAATCCGTCGACTCGACGAAGACTTTCAGTACGCCAGGATGGAGTGACACTCTCTCAACCGAACTGCGGGCAAAGACTCTTTTCACTTGTGCTGGTAAGCCGTATTCGGTGAAGGATTTCATCGAATCGGTCGAAAAGAGTTCGGATACCAAAGAATTGTCATTGAAACCCATCAATGTCAACGTGATGGTCAATCGCGCGATCGACGCGAGTGCGCTCAAAGAGCAAGCGACGACGGCTGTCGATCGGTACCCCGAACTCAAGCGCCTCATGAATGAGTATTTAGACGGCATACTCCTTTACCGAATCGAGCAGGATGAGGTCTGGAAAAAGGTCATGGTAAACGACTCATTGTTGAAGGTCTATTACGACTCAACGAAGGACAAGTACCGGTGGCCGAACCGCGTCAACTTCGCCGAAATCTTCGTGACGAGTGACAGTGCAAAGAAGGCCGTTCAATGGAAATTATCCTATGACGAGGACTTTCTTTCTGTTGCTGAAGAATTTACTGCCCGACCCGGTTACCGGGACAAACTCGGACTCTGGGGGCTTCAACAGTATGACCTTAACGAGTTATCGCAAAAAGCCTCGAAAATGCCGGTTGATAGCATCAGCGATTTCTTTCAGTTTCAAAACGGCTGGTCGATCATCAAAGTGGTGGCCAAAGACAGCTCCCGTGTGAAGACGTTCGTGGAAGCTGGACCCGAGCTGGCGAGTGCCTATCAGGAACAGGCTTCAAAGACACGTGAACAGGAATGGCTGGACATGCTCACGCGAAAATATGGGGTCACCGTGAACAATGCATTGCTCCCTCAGGCTTTCAAGAAAAAGCCCATTGAACAGAAATAGGGTAGTCCTCGCACCCCTTCTGTTGCTGATGATCGGCTGTCAGCAGAAGGATTCCACACATGAAGCTCTCGCCCGCCTCGACAACAGAACGCTGACGGCGGAGGATATCCACGTTCGATTCGATTCCACCCAGGGAATTACCGAAGCGCAACTTCAGCAGTATGTTCAACGCTGGCTGAAAGATGAACTCCTGTATCGAGAGGCGCTCGCGCGGGGCTTTGGGAGCTCAACGGAAATCAACGACCGGCTGGAAGATGTCCGCCGACAACTCGTGATCAACGAATTTCTGGACAAAGCCGTCTACAGCGAAAAGACTGCATCGAGCACGCCGGAAGAACTACAAGCATACTATGACGCGCATTTGAATGAATTCGTTTTGCGCAATGACGTAGCCCTCATCAGCTACACGGTATTTTCCAATCGTGACGCTGCCAATAAATTCCGGAATACGGTGTTGCGGGGAACGGGTTGGTACGATGCGCTTCACCAATTGTTGAACGATCCCAAACAAGGCCCGAAGGTCCTGACGAAAGGCGACTCACTCTACCATTCTCAAGGGTCTCTGTTACCTGCAGATTTATGGCGCGTTGCTTCGTCTGCAAATTTGAGAGAGCCCTCATTCCCCATCAGTACCACGGAAGGGTATTATGTGCTCATCGTCTGGCGGTTCGGAAAACAAGGACAGCAGGCTGATATTCGTTTGGTGGATGGAGAAATCAGGAACCGGCTCGCCATCGAACGCCGATCACACCTGTATGACTCGCTGGTCGCGAACCTTCGGACGAGACATTCTGTTGAAGTATTGATGGGATCAACCGTCAACGATACGACACGATTAAAATCTTTGGAATAGGCCCGGAAGAATGAATACCGCACGGAAACAATCGATCCTTTTTGCACTTATGCTGTTGTGCGTTGTCTCGTTGCACGCACAAACGGTCATAGACCGAATCGTCGCCGTTATCGACAAAGAGATCATCACTGAGTCTGAATTGAACGAGCGCGTGGCGTTCTACGCCTACCAGAACAAACTTGATCCGGCGACGAAGGGACTGCGACGCCAACTATTGGAGAACATGATTGCCGAAAAACTTGTTCTCGCTCAGGCTATTATAGACAGCGTTCAGGTGACCGATGACGAAGTGACGCAGGCTCTCGATCAACAAATTCAGCGACTCGAACGGCAGTTCGGTTCCGACAAAGCGGTGGAAGAAGCCTATGGCAAGCCGATCGGACGGATCAAACGCGAATACCGGGAAGAAATGCGGAAACAGCTTCTTGTCCAGCGCGTTGAACAAGGCCGGCAGAACTCGATCCAGGTCACAGCGAACGACGTAGCCGAGTTCTATGCTACCTACAAAGACAGCCTCGTTGAAGTACCCGAGACCTATTCGATCAGCCACATCTATGTTGTGCCCAAGCCCGATACCGCCATTGATCGACAGACGTATTTGAAAGCCCGGTCGATTCTCGACAGTATTCGCGCTGGTGGTGACGTCCCTGATTTTGCAAAACGGTATTCGTCGGATGCGACGGCTTCCCAAGGCGGGGATCTCGGCTGGTCCAAGCGGGGTGACTTCGTCCCGGAGTTCGAAGAGGCTCTTTTCGCCCTCAAGGAAGGACAAGTCTCGGACGTCGTCAAGACACAATTCGGCTACCACATTATTCAGCTCATCGGACGCAGGGGCGAATCCGTGCACGCCCGTCATATTCTTTTCCGTATCGAGAAGGGTGCGTCGAGCGATTCGGCGGCAATTCTGGTATTGAAGGGTATCCGCGAGCGTGCTCTCAAAGGCGAATCGTTTGCGGACCTCGCAAAACAGTACTCCGAGGATGAACAAACCAAGCCTCTCGGCGGAGATCTTGGCGAAGTAACAGCAAAGGACATTACTTCGGATTTTGCCGATGAGATCAAAGATCTCAAAGAAGGTGAGGTCAGTCAACCGACAAAAATAGTCGTGGGGAACAGCTATGGTTATCAGATCGTCCTGATGAGAAAGCGCGTCGCCGCCCATATGCCAACACTCCAGGGTGACTACAAGCAGCTGGAACGACTTGCGCTTTATCTCAAGCAAACGAAAATGAACAATCAATGGATCGAAGACTTAAAAAAGAATATCTACCTCGACGTACGTCTCTAAGTATCACAAGCATCCATCTCAGCTGGAGGGGTCTGATGATATCACATATCGCGACCTCCACAGCCAAATGAGTTTGGCCTGAACCCTCGATAGAACAACAAGGACTGTTACGTGCCCGTACCAGAATTTCAGAAATCCGGCGATGTAGAGTCTGTCAAACAACTTTCCGAATCCTACCGGGCGCTGTGCGCTGAGATCGGGAAAGTCATTATTGGACAGCAGTCCATCATCGAACACCTTCTGATTTCTCTCCTCTCACGGGGACACTGCCTGTTGATCGGCGTACCTGGTCTCGCAAAGACTCTGCTCATCAAAACACTGGCTGAGACTCTTGAACTCAAATTCAGCCGTATCCAGTTCACCCCGGACCTGATGCCGAGCGATATCACGGGAACTGAGATTATTGAAGACAACCGGGCGACAGGCCAAAAGTCCTTCAAGTTCGTTCACGGACCGGTATTTGCCAACATCGTTCTGGCCGACGAGATCAACCGAACCCCTCCGAAGACGCAGGCGGCACTTCTGGAAGCCATGCAGGAACACCACGTAACCGCCGCCGGCGAAACGTATCAACTCAAAGAACCCTTCTTCGTTCTTGCAACTCAAAACCCCATTGAACAGGAAGGCACCTATCCCCTGCCCGAGGCCCAACTCGACAGGTTTATGTTCGCACTGTGGCTGGACTATCCTTCAGCCGAAGAGGAATTGCAGATCGTAAAATCCACCACCAGCCCTTATGTGCCGGAGCTGAAGCACGTGCTGGGTGCAGCCCACATCACTGCATTCCAGAACCTTGTCCGCCGTGTTCCCGTTGCCGACAACGTTATTCAGTATGCCGTCCAACTGGTCAGCAAGACGCGTCCGCACTCATCCCTTGCCCCGCCGTTTGTCAAGAGTTGGATCCAATGGGGAGCCGGACCCCGAGCATCTCAATACCTGATTCTCGGCGCCAAGACAAGAGCTATCTTGCAAGGACGCCACACCCCTGACATCAACGACGTTCGATCCATAGCTGCACCGGTTCTGCGCCACCGTCTTGTCACGAGTTTCAACGCAGAAGCTGAGGGAGTGACTACAGTCCAAATTGTCGATAGACTCCTTGCAGAGACTGCATGAGTGCCGATCGCATGACATATGTCCGACGATTCTTCCTGTTCGCCATATTTTCCCTCGGCGCCGTCATTGCCAACCGTGCGTTCGCACAAGCTTCGGGTACTCACTCCTACTGGATCTATCTGAACCAACGAACGACTGTTGACGATTCTCCCAAGGCATTGGGGATATCCGACCGTGCGATGAAACGCCGCGCGAAGGTGCTTCCACACGACCAACTGATCGATCAATATGATTTTCCAGTTCCGCAGACCCTCATCGATCAAATCCGGTCGACTGGGATAGCCATTCGAACAACTTCGCGTTGGCTGAACGCCATCTCGGTCGAGGCATCTCAGGGTCAACTCAATTCGATCGCAGCCTTGCCATTCGTCGCACGTGTTGCTCCCATTCGGACGAGTGTTTTCCACGGCCCCATTCCTTCCTCACAGCCATCTTCGCGCGCATTGAACAAGTCGGAGAA
Source organism: uncultured Ignavibacteriaceae bacterium (assembly GCA_964579855.1). Classification (GTDB taxonomy): domain Bacteria; phylum Bacteroidota; class Ignavibacteria; order UBA10030; family UBA10030; genus JADGQA01. The sequence continues at coordinate 5,887 of CAZOIM010000019.1, forward strand.
GGCGACAACGCTGAATTATGGAACCTCCTTCGCACAATTGTCTCCAATGCATATTACCGACTTGCACGCTATGGGCATTATCGGATCAGGGGTCATCGTGGGAATGATCGATGATGGATTTAATAGCCATCGAACCCACGTCGCACTCAAGAACATCAACGTTATCGCCGAACACGATTTCATCCACAACATAACCGACACTCAACAACAAGCTTGGGAAGATCCGCAGCAGGGCATTCACGGTGCCGGGACGCTGTCTTCAGTGGCTGGTTATGATCCTGGCAATCTCATCGGCGGCGCGTTTGGTGCGTCAGTCATCCTTGCAAAGACGGAGATGGATAGCAGCGGAACCGGCGATTTCAAAAGCGAAGAAGACACTTATGTGGCAGGTCTTGAATGGATGGAACGACTCGGTGCAGATATCGCTTCCTCATCGCTTGCGTACCTGGTACTCGATCCCCCGGACACGAGCTATGGCTACTCATCGTTGGACGGCCACACGACGGTGGTCGCAAAGGCAGCATCGATCGCGGCTCGGAAGGGTCTTCTGCTCGTTACAGCCATGGGAAACGAAGGATCACAGAATGGAAGCAGCTCGTTTGTATTGGGCACCCTCTGGTCGCCGGCAGATGCCGATAGTATCGTTTCCGTCGGCGCGACGTCGTTGGATGGTTCGTCGCTTGCATCGTTCAGCGGTACCGGTCCTACATCCGACGGCCGCATCAAACCCGAGGTTGTTGCCCCGGGTTTAGATGTTTTCTGGGCTTTTGGAAACAGTACGGATCTATACTGGTCGGTTCAGGGAACATCCGCCGCAACGCCTCTGACTGCAAGCGCAGCTGCCCTCATTTTCTCGGCTCATCCGGAATTCACTCCGATGCAAGTGCGTCAGGCATTAATGGGCACGGCTGTTCCGTTGAGCGCTTCGTTTCCATCTCTCGAAGTACCGAACAACTACTATGGACATGGTTTCGTTGATGCGCTGAGTGCCGTTCTGTCCAACGGGCTGGTATTCAGCAACATCCCCATCATTACCTTAAAAGACAGCACATACATCGTAACAACGTGGATCGCATCCAAGACTTCGCTTGCCACGGATTCGCTGGCATTCTATTATCGCTATCCAGCGGACACTGCATTCATCCGCGTGTCACTCGCCGCAGGCGCCAATCCCCACGAATTTCGTGCGATCATACCGATGCCGCCAACAGGCATTGTTCCTGTCGGCTATTTTTCCGCAAAAGATGCAACGGTGACGCGGACGAGTCCATTCGACGCTCCCAACACGCTTTTCCATGTTCAGCCTACATCCGATTCTTTGCGTCAGTTCTATCCAACGATCGACACCGTCTTGCCTCCCAATTTCATCCCGACGGACTATACCCTCGAACACAACTACCCGAACCCGTTCAACGGCGGAACGACGATTCAATTCTACGCGCCGACGACCTCCCGCGTGGAATTGATTGTATTCAACCTGCTCGGTCAGAGGGTCAGGACGTTGTTCGAAGGAACCCCTTCGCCGGGATGGAACATAGCCCGCTGGAACGACTCCAAGGATGATTTCGGCCGTTCCGTTTCTTCCGGTGTCTATTTTGCCAGGCTCAGATCCTCGAAATCGGTGATCACTCTGAAGATGCTGTATGTGAAATAAGCATCACGACGATGCCCGATTTCCACCTTGCATTCACTGTCAGGACCATTCTCCTCCTCGCCGCAATTCCGGCCTCCATTCTTTTTGCGTTCTGGTCATACCGCTTTACCGTGCCCCCGATTTCAAAATCACTCAAGATCATTCTCCTAACCCTTCGTGCACTGGCTCTTTTTCTCTTGTTTGTTCTGCTCGGCGAACCTCTCCTCTCGTTGTTGACCCATTCGATTCAGGAACCCATCGTTGCAGTTCTGATCGACAACTCGAAGAGCATGGCTATTCGTGAACGGGCCGGCGATAGAAAACAAATCCTCATGAAGACGTTGGAATCCCCGTCAATCTCCAAACTCCAGAGCGTTGGCGTGCCTCAATACATCCTCTTCGATAGAAGTTCCAAACCTCTTTCATCGTTTTCCCCTGAGTCTGTAACAACGAACGGTGATGGTACCGACATCGGCGCCGCCCTCAAACATCTCAAAGATGCAACGGGCACACAGAACATACAGGCAGCAATCTTGCTGACGGACGGTGAATTTACCGTTGGTACGAGTCCGTTGTATGAAGCACAAGAACTCGGATTGCCGGTCTTCACTGTCGGCATTGGTGATTCGAGCGAGCAACGGGATGTCCAAATCCGAAGAGTGCTTGCCAACGACATAACGTATCTTGGCAATCGTGTTCCTGTGAACGCCACGGTAAGAAGCACCGGGTTCCGCAACGAGCGGACTGAGGTGACGTTGCAGCAGGATCGCAGGATTCTCGACCGAAAAATTCTTGTTCTCGAACAGGGCACGCGTGAGTACGCCGTTCCTCTTTCGTTTGTTCCCGCGAAGGAAGGCGTACAGAAATTCACGGTCGCCGTTTCTACGCTTCCCGACGAACTGACCGACAGAAATAACGCTATGAGTTTCTTCACGAAAGTGTTAAAGAGCAAGATGAAAGTGCTGTTGGTTGCCGGGAGTCCAAGCCAGGATGTCGCTTTTCTCCGTCGCGCACTGGAAGGCGACAAGAATGTGGACCTCCAGCCATTCATTGAAGAAAAGAACGGGGATTTCTACAACACTCCAATGACGGCGCAAACCATCGCCGATGCAGACTGCCTCGTGCTTGTCGATTATCCGAACGACGCAACCTCGGCTGCCTCGTTCGCACTCATCCGGGATGCCGTAACCGGCACTAAGCCGTTTATGTTTGTCCTGAGCCGCACAATGAATTTTGCAAAACTCCGCGCACTGGAAGCAGCGTTACCGTTTAGTGTTGGCGAAACGAGCACGAACGAATACCAGGTTTTTGTTTCCATACCTGCCGCCGAGGTTGACAACCCCATTCTCAGGCTTTCCTCGAGATCCGTCGATGTATGGTCAAAGCTGGCACCAATATTCAGTATTCAGGGCCTGTTCCGCGCAAAACCAGAATCGGAAACTCTTGGAACAATCAGACTCCAGACGACTACAACAACTGAACCTGTGCTTTTGAGTCGAAACGTGAACAGAAGGAAATCTTTCGCGATCCTCGCATACGGACTCTGGCGCTGGAAAATGTACGGCGAACCGGGGAGCGGCTCGGAAAACGTTCTCGATGAATTCCTGTCCAACACTGTCCGATGGCTCACTACCCGCGACGATGACCGTCGATTCAGGATTCAACCCGTCAAAACCATGTTCAGCGGCCAGGAACCAATCGAATTCACGGGCCAGTTGTACGATGAAAACTACAAGCCGGTTGAGGATGCGACGGTCCAGGTAACGATCACACAAGACAAGCACACGAACGACATCGTTCTCAATTCTCTCGGCAGCGGCCAATACGATGGATCGCTTGAAGGACTCGGTGAGGGGGATTATTCCTTCACCTCGAGGGCTCAACGAGGCGGAAAGATCCTCGGCGACGATAAAGGAACGTTCTCTGTCGGCGGACTCAACGCGGAGTTTCTGGACACGCGCATGAACAAACTCCTTCTTCAACAAGTTGCCGCGCAAACCGGAGGCAAGTATTACGATCCTGGCGCAATCGACGATCTCCCGAAGGATATCGCATCTCTCCCGAACTTCAAACCAACGGAACTGACTCAAACACACCAAATCGAACTCTGGAATCTCAGGTGGACCCTCTCATTGATTGTCCTCCTCTTCTCTCTCGAGTGGTTCTTGAGGAAGAGAAGCGGGATGATTTGAATCGCACATTGTGTAAAGTCAAAGAGAAAGTGTTAGATTTGGAAAACCAACGAAGGACGTCGACGAAAGAGAGGGAGAAAGAATGAGGTTGAAGAATAGAGTCCTGACTGGCCTTGAACGTTGCCTGGTTGTCTGGTTCCTTTTCGGCGTAACCTGGTCATTAGGATATTCCCAAACAGGCTCTTTCCGAGTACTGCCGAAGCCTCCGGATGTTTCCGAACAATGGAAGAATCTCATTGGCATCTACGCTTCTCTTCACGACACCGTCTGTATCGCCGAAAAAGATTCCCAGCTTATCGTTGTAACGAGGGATCGGCGGCAAATTCGGATGACACAAATCAATCGCGCCCGTTTCGCTATCAGCAGCAATCAACTCTTCAACGACACCGTTCTGGTATTTCAATGGAATGGATCTCCGCGTCCAAAGGCTCTGGTCATCGGTAGGGTTGCGTTCCAAAGACTGATTCTTGGCAGCGAAAACGGTACGTCGTTCCGAATCAGACCGCTGAAACCGGTGAACAAGCTGCGCACGAGTGCACTTGCAGCCATGCCCCCGACAGAAGCCGGCCAATTCCTGAAGCCGGATCTTGTCGATCTCTCCACGCTCGACAGAACCATCAAATTTGACATCCGGTATGCAACGACGAACAACTTCGTGGGGGAGAAATTTTACACTCAGGCAAAGGCCTTTCTTCAGCGTCCCGCGACGGACGCTTTGCTGCGAGCGCATCGCTGGCTCAAACAATTCGGATTCGGTCTTCTCATCCACGACGCCTACCGGCCTTGGTACGTGACGAAGATGTTCTGGGATGCCACACCCAATGACAAAAAAATCTTTGTTGCCAATCCCGCCGTCGGATCCCGTCACAACCGGGGTTGTGCTGTCGATCTCACCCTCTACGATCTCAAGACGGGCAGCCCGGTTGAAATGACCGGCGGATATGATGAGATGTCCGAGCGTTCATACCCAAGCTATCCTGGCGGAACTTCGCTGCAGCGATGGCATCGTGACCTGTTGCGAACGGCGATGGAAATGCAGGGTTTTGCCGTCTACGGTTGGGAATGGTGGCATTTCGACTACAAGGATTGGCAACAATACCCCATCGGAACCAGGACTTTTGAAGAACTGGAACAATGATCGCCATCCCGCCCACAGATGACTCTCACCTCGTCTGTTTGACCGGAGCAAGGTGAGGGTCATCTTGCAAGCAGTGAACCTTTCCATCATCATTCTTCTTGCAGTCTTTTTTCTCATCGCCGTCAGGCAAGTCGGAAACGTTCGACTTCAAATCTGGCAGATCATGCTTCTTGGCGCAGTCGCTGTCCTCGCGACACAACAGATTTCCTTCCACGATGCGTTGATCTCAATCAATCTGGATGTCATGCTCTTTCTTTTTGGAATGTTCGTAGTCGGGCAGGCATTCGAGGAAAGCGGTTATCTCTCTCACGTTTCGTATAAATATTTCAGCAAGGCAAAATCCGTCGATGCGATGATACTTCTTATTCTCTTCGGGTTCGGCTTTGCCTCTGCCATCCTGATGAACGATACATTGGCAATCATCGGAACACCGGTGGTCATCCTCCTGGCCAAAAAGCATAACATGAGGGCCAAGCTTCTCCTGTTGACCCTTTGCATTTCGGTGACGACGGGAAGCGTCATGAGTCCTATCGGAAACCCGCAAAACCTGTTGATCGCGGTTAATGGAATTCGCAACAATGCGTTTGTCGACTTCTCCCGTTGGCTGTTTATTCCTACCGTCATAAACATGTACATCGCATTCCGGTTCCTGAAGCTTTTTTATCCGGGAGACTTCCACAACGTGGCGCTTTCACATTCGCAGGAACCGATCCGAAACCACAATCTCGCAATCCTCGCAAAGATCTCGCTCTGCATTATTCTGATCCTTGTTGGGCTGAAGATTCTGTTATATTTCATCGGATCGACGATCGATTTTCGGTTGACCTACATCGCGCTCGTCGCGGCCTTGCCGATTCTTCTAGCAAGTCCAAGACGGTTCCACATCCTTCGCCGGGTAGATTGGCACACTTTGATTTTCTTTGCTGCGATGTTCGTTCTGATGCAGAGCGTATGGTTATCCGGATTTGTACAAAGACTATTGACCGAATGGCGGTTTAATATCGTATCGCTGCCGGCAATTCTGACTATCAGCGTACTCTTAAGCCAGCTCGTCTCGAATGTGCCGTTAGTGGCATTGTTTCAGCCAATGCTCCTGCACGCTGGAGCGTCGGTGAAAGATCTTGTGGCGCTTGCAGCAGGAAGCACGATTGCCGGCAATTTTCTCATCCTTGGTGCCGCGAGCAACGTCATCGTGATCCAGAATGCCGAAAAGAAAGGACACGAGACGATCACGTTCTGGGAGTTTGCGAAGATTGGGATACCGTTAACACTGATTCAGACTGCGGTTTACTGGCTGGCGTTCGAACTGTTATAACAGAATGCTTGTTCTTGTTGTCGCGGTGATCAAAATCTGACAAAGGTTCTCCATTCAATAGCCAAGGAATCCCGCCCGCTACGACGACTGCGGAACTCCCTGGTCGGCGCATTTGCGTGCGTCGAAGTTTCGGTCCTACCGTGTAGTTACCGTGCCGCCTTCGATGTTCGAAGACAAGAGGTTTTTCTCAAGCTGCTGCGCGATTTGCCTGAAAATTCCTTCCTCCGTTTCGATGTTATGCGATTCCACAATCTCGATTTTCTCCGGGTGTGTCAAATACATGCCCGCAAGATAGGCTTTGTAGCTTACCGAAGGAACCTTGTTTGATTCGGCAAGGCGATTCAGCCGATCGAGAATTCCGTCGTAATCGAGATCCGGATATTTGCTCTTGTATACAACAACATCCAGAATCGTCCACTCGACAACTCCCTGATAGTCGCTCTTCAGAGATTGACGGAAATTTTCCATCACAAGACCCTGGAAGTGCTTCGACGTCAGAGCATTTCCCGGCTGTGCGAAGGCACTCGCCACGAGAGCTAGTGTCGCGACAGCCAGAACAATGCCTCTTACTTTTAGAACACTCATTACGACCCCCTTGAATTGATGATTGATTGTACTAACGTATCGATCATTGTTCCTGCAAATGAAATGCCAGAGACTCGGTAGACTCAATTGTGGGAATTCAGAGCGATTGGGGGAAGTTCTCAGTGAGGGAATTTGCGAAGGGGTGCCACAAAAGTGGCGAACAAATTCTTATCGTTGGGCCAACTCTAGCGATCACAACGAATTACGTATGAATCAGCGTTGTGGCGAAGTGCACAAATGTGGCACTGGTGCTATGACGGTTTGCGGATTCAAAAAATCTTGAATGAATCATTTTTTCTTTTTGTTCGGCTCTCTTCTTCGAATTCGATTGTTCAAAGCGCGTCTGGAAAGTCCAAGCAATTCCGCTGCGATCGTTTGATTTCCTTCCGCCCTTCGTAACGCCTCTTCGATGAGAAACTTTTCCGCCTCATCCACAGTCGGAAAGCGGCCGGGAATTTCGATCGGCTCATCAGACCGGACACTACTGTCGTTAGATCCCTTGTCTTTTTTGGCCACGGAGGAATGACTGAAGCTCTTCCGGATCGAATCGAGCGAGAGGACTCCGGATGTGTGCAAACTGATCGCGTTGAAGATCATGCCTTCCAGTTCTCGCACGTTTCCGGGAAAGGAATAGTTATTCAAGAGAGGATAGAGTTCTCTCGGGACTGTCGGTCGTTTCTTGCCGAGACTCTCTGCGGCACGAACAATAAAATGATCAACGAGATATGGGATGTCTGACTTCCTTTCCCGCAACGGCGGAATCGGGATTTGGTGTGCTTTGAGACGGTAGTACAAATCCTGGCGAAATGCTTCGTGTGCCTGCATGGATTCTATGTTCCGATGTGTTGCAACGATAATTCTCGCGTTGGAGAGCTTTGCGACATCGGAGCCCAATGGATAGTATTGGCCGTCCTGGAGGAGCCTGAGGAGTTTCACCTGCGAATCAAGGCTAAGGTCTCCAATCTCGTCAAGAAACAGAGTCCCTTCACTGGCTTTATCGATCAGCCCCTTGCGCTCGGAATCAGCACCGGTGAAGGCGCCTTTCTTGTGACCAAAGAGTGTGTCGGTGAAGAAGTGGTCGTCGACGCCCGCGACGTTGACCGTGACAAGTTCTCCCGTCCTGCCGCTGACATCGTGGATTGCCTTCGCGAACAGTTCTTTGCCGGTGCCGGTTTCTCCGGTAATGAGTACCGGGAGATTCGTTTTTGCTATGGCCTCTATGTAGCGGAACAGCGAGGCCATCGATTTGGAGTGCGTTATAATGTTTTTGAAGGCTTCGGGGTGGTCAATTGTTTCGCTGAGCAAGGAAAGCTTGAGCATTTCATTCTCACTTCTCATTTCGCTCAACTCCAGTCCGCGTTTCACAACGCTGACGATCCGGGTGTCATCCACCGGTTTGACCACATAGTCAAAGGCTCCCTCTTTCATGCACTGGACAGCACTCTCTACTTCGTTGACGGCGGTGATAATGATAACGTGGGTCTCCGGATGCTGCCTGACAATCTGGGGAAGAAGCTCAATGCCCGAGATATGGGGCATATTGATATCGAGAACGACAAGCGAATAGTTCTTTCTGCCCAACAAATCCATCACCTGACGGCTATCATTACATGTTTCAATATTGTTGATCCCTTGGGACGACATGGTCAGTTCTATGCTGAGCAGGAAATGTTGCTCGTCGTCGACAAACAGGATTGGGGTGGATGGAAACATTCTTCGGTTCATAGGGTTCTCACAACGATGATAACTACTCCTGGAAAACGGGAATCAGTACGCGTGCAGTGGTTCCCTTGTTCTGCTCGCTCGAGAGTACGAGCGTGCCTCCATGGCTTTTCACGATATTGTACGATACAGAAAGCCCGAGACCCGTTCCTCCCATATTGCGTTTCGTTGTGAAGAATGGATCCATGATATGTTGGAGGTCGTTTTTCGAAATTCCCACACCCTGGTCTTCCACCTTCACACGAACAGATTGTTGAGCGGGGATAAAGGAGGTCGCAACTTTGATGCCTGCCGATGGATCCTTCAGAGACTGACAGGCATTGTTAATAAGGTTGATGATAACCTGTTCGAGCTGCTGTGCATTTCCTTTGATCGCAGGGATATTTGAGCCATATTCCACGGCGAAGTTCTTCGTCGATTTGTTGATCATGGTGCTGGTGATGACAATCGCCAGCTCGACGACCTTGTTAATATCGACGGACTCATTCAGGCGTCCGCTGTCACTCCTCGCATATTCCGTCAGTCCTTTGGTGATTGTCTGGATCCGTTCCGAGCCCTTGAGGATACCGTCCAACGATTGAAGAATTTTTTCCTTCGATGAGCCGTAGGGCATGCCGGCGATACTGAATTCACCATTGTGAGCAAAATATTCTTCCAGGATCGGTGCCACGTCCTTCCATATTTTCGAGAATAATTGGCTGTTGAGAAGTATGAAGTTGTTGGGATTGTTGATTTCATGGGCGACACCGGAGACCAATATCCCGAGAGAGGCCATTTTGTCGGCCTGAATAAGTTGCTCGTTTCGAATAGCGGCGGCAATTTCCGCCCGTTTTCGTTCCGTGATGTCGTTGATCAATCCGTCATATGCGATTGGTCGTCCGC
>CAZOIM010000019.1:15453-25422 GCA_964579855.1 uncultured Ignavibacteriaceae bacterium
TAATTCATTCCAAATATAGGGATCTTTCGCGAGTTGTAATAGCCGGGGTTAAAGACCCGGCGCAACTATGTGATCCATCAAAAGAAAAATCCCCGCCGGAGAAACAAGCGGGGACTTCGACTCAATATCAGGAGTCGATGAATCCTGGTTCTTGCTGTTGTCCTTACTTGATGAGAACCATTTTTTTGACTTCAACAAATCTTTTTTCTGCATTGCTCGCGGGAATCGCCTCGATCCGGTAGAAGTAAATTCCGGAGGGGACAGTTCCACCCCAAACCTGCGCATAGGATCCGGCATCGAATTCCTTGTTCACGACTTCTGCAATTTGTTGACCCAATATGTTGTAAACCGTAAGCCTGATTCTGCTTCTGGAAGGTACCTGAAATCGAATTGTCGTCGTTGGATTGAACGGGTTTGGGTAATTCTGCTCAAGTACAAAAGATGTCGGTTGATTCGATTTCGCCGGTACTGTGAACGTCGGTATGTTTCCGCTATAAATCAGAACCTCTCCAAAACTCGTGACCATCCAACCGGCGGTTGTGTCGACAAATGTTCCATGGAATATCGACCCTGCGAATGGAAATGTTGTTTGAGATTCCCATGTAGTTCCTCTGTCTCTGCTCAAGTAAGGATTTGATGCATCGGCAATCCACGCATTTGATGTTCCCGAAAGGTATGACAGGTTTGTTATTGCCTGCGTTGTCGGACTTGGTCGTGGCAACCATGTCGCTCCACCGTCGGTACTCACCGAAAGCGCGCCGTCGAGATATCCCACCAATCCATTCAAGTTGTCCGAGAAAGAAATTGCAACGCTTCCGGAATCCGGGGTTGTTCCGGACTGCCATGTCGTTCCACCGTCCGTAGTTCTCCAAATCCTGTTCTTGTTTGTGCCGAACCAGCCGTGTGTTTGATCCGTCCAAGTAAAAGCATTGTTCCAACCTGCTTCACCTGACAACCCACCAGGTTCATTCGCAAAATGTGTCCAATGCAGGCCACCATCTGTGGTTTTGAGTACAACGAATTTTCCGCCGGCGGCAGGATCGCCAAGGGCATATCCGGTAAGATTCGGAAAGATCTTGATTCCGTCAATAAACGGACTCAGGGGAACCGGGTACGACTGTTCGGACCATGTCGATCCACCATTGGTTGTCGCAAATATTCTTCCATCTCCCGGGCTGGATATTCCCGAACCTACCCAGGCACGATTCGAGTCGATGGCACTTATGCAGTAGAGATCAATTCCTGGTAGGTTTCCGGTCACATCCGTCCACGTTGTTCCACCGTCCAGCGATCGAAGGACAACCGGGGATGTCTGATTTCCATCCCCGCCTGCTGTCCAAATTGTATTCCTATCAACAGCACAGACACTCCACAGAGCAGTAAACGTTGGGGTTTGGACTTCTGCCCATTGTGGAGCGGTGGGGAAGACGTTGATCCGGTAATCGTATGCATCGTGCTCTATGTTGCTTCCGGCGATATCCGTCCAATCAATTCTCGCGAGGACCGCCTTCGAAGCAGTCATCGACCCTACGGAGAAGAAGAGCGGCGGCAAGATGAGTGAGTCACCGCTTGTGAGAGATACCGGACCTGTTGCTCCCTGGAGCGGCTGCAGCACCGGATCGTTGGAGGAGACGACAAACGAAAGGTTGTTCGCCGTCGCTGACAAGATATTTTGAACCGTCATATTCAGAACGACCGTATCACCCGGCAGGAACAGTTTGCTCCCTCCCGGAGTGAGGAGAGAGGAACTGAGGATCTCGAGACCCGCGTGTGTTTCTGAAAGAGCTCGCCCAAAGTTGATGCGACCGTGTCCCATCCAGGGATCGATTGAATCCGAAGACATGCGGATTTGCGTTGCTACCTGCTGTGGCGTCCACGTTTTGTGAAGAGATTTTACAAGCCCCGCCAGACCAACGGTAAGAGGGGTAGCAAAGGAAGTTCCGTCTCCAACGGTACCTGTTCCACCTGCGCCTGGAAAAGCGCCCCAAATATTTGTGCCTGGTGCGTACACGGGAACAGTCAGGCCAGAATTGGAAAAGGAAGCCCGTGTGTCGCTTCCTGAATTTACGGCGCCGACGGCGAGGGCATTACGGTAATTCGCCGGATACTCGGGCAGGTAATCGCTGATGGTAGCGTCATTTCCTGCGGCCACGACGACGAGAGCGCCTGCCTGCGCAGCCGCATCGATGACATCCTGTTCAAATTTCGAAGCGGCCCCCGTTCGACCCCAGCTGCAGTTGATTATCTTTGCTCCGTTTGCGTAAGCATACTGAATTCCTTCATAGCCAAATTCAATATCAAGGTCGGTTTGGGGTGCGCCGGCGTTGATCACCATCAGGCGGCAGTTCCAACCTGAGCCCGCCATTCCGGAACTATTATTCGTCACCGCCCCAAAAAGACTTGCTGTCGCTGTGCCGTGATTTCCATTCTCCAGTGTGGCGGCAAGTCCGACTGGGTTGTTTGTATTGTTGGCGAAATTCCAGCCGATGACGTCATCGACAAAACCATTATTATCATCATCGACCCCATTATCATCTCCACCAGAACCGGACGATGTTGCCTCGAATTTTCTGTCGTGGTTCGCATCTTCCGCCGGATTTACCCAGAGATTTGGCTGAATGTCGGGGTGCAGCCAATACGTTCCTCCGTCGACATCAGCAATAACAAGGTTTGTGTCTCCTTTAGTTATTGCCCATCCTGCCGGTGCGTTCATCTGGTTGAAATAAAGAGCTTGATGGGCGGTGTAATCGATATCGTTCGGAGTGTCGAAGATGTGGTTGATATATTTAGGTTCTGCATATTCGAATTCGCCGCTTGCATCGAGCTTCTTTGCGACCGCCACCGGGTCCTGGCCAGCTCCAATTGTCGCAAAATAGATCTGAGAAACATCGACCGCTCCCGGTCTTGCCTTGTTCAGGGCAAGAGAATGTGTCGCGGGGAATGCCCTCTTGAGCGAAAGAATACCGGACTTCTTGAGCACCAGACTCGATCTGCCGCTTCCCTTCAACAATCCAGAAGAAGGAATCAATGAGCCGCTTTTTAGTTTGATCACAACGATATCGGGGACGACTCGAGTAGAAATGCTTGACTGAGAACGAGACTGCGATTTCGTTCCAGAACCCGATCCCGGTCCCATGCTCAGGCTGGCGCTGAATGGAATGGCTACGAGCAACATTCCGACCATAATACTCAAAGATGCTTTGGACATAGAACGAATCATAAGGTATATTCACGCATTATTGATCTTCAGTACCTTGAAACGACGGACTTTATAAACATAACCTATTTTCCTCTAACGTCACACGGTTTCGAAAGTTCCCCCAAATCGGCCATTGCCACACGAAAGACATGAATACGACTCTCTTTCCTCCTGCATAAGGTCGTGATTGACCGTCACTCGTCGGTTGATTGTCCTCACATTTGTGGGTATCTTATAAGCAGATTGATGATAAAGTCCGTCAAAGAACGACAGGATGCCAGGTTTTCACAATCGTCACTCGTAAATCGCCAATCGAAAATTTCTTATGTCTCTCTCAAAAAATGCTAGGATCAGGATACTCATCGCTGCGGCATTGATCATCGGCTGGGTTATCGTTGTTTTCTTCCGCTCAGGAACGGCGTGGGGGTAGGAAAATTGCGAATTTTCAATTGTCAATTGGGGAACGGAAAAACGATTTGCAGTGAACTCATCATTTCTGAGTGATTATCGTATGATTTGATTCCCCGGTTTTCAAATTCAGTTCGGCAATTAGAATTTGACGTTTGGCAATCCCACGCTCTCACGTATGGCTGATACTTCCTCTTCCGATTCACGCCTCCTCTCTCTCGACGTTTTTCGCGGTGCAACGATTGCCGGCATGGTGATGGTTAATAATCCCGGCGACTGGAGCCATATTTATGCGCCGTGGAGGCATTCAGCATGGGACGGCTGGACCTACACCGACACGGTCTTCCCTTTCTTTCTCTGGATCGTCGGTGTCGCGATGATGTTCTCCTTTGCGAAGAGAATCGAGCGGGGTGAGGCAAAGGGAACGCTTGCGATGCATATCCTGCGCCGTTCTCTCATCATTTTTGCGCTCGGACTTTTCATTGCGGGCTTTCCATTCGGTCTGGCTTTCGGGGAAAAATTTTCGCTCTCAACGCTTCGCATCCCCGGAGTTCTTCAACGAATTGCGATATGTTATTTCATTGCGGGTGCGTTGGTTTTAAATTTTTCGATGCGCATCCAAATTGGAATCACCTTCTCATTACTCGCTCTTTACTGGATTCTCGTCAAAACTGTCAGTGTTCCAGGCTTTGGTGTGGGTGTTTGGACTCCCACAGGAAACCTGGCGTGGTACATCGACTCCCACTTGCTGAACGGACACACCTGGACGGGTGCCCCGGTTCCCGGATTCGATCCCGAGGGAATACTCAGTACGCTTCCCGCCATTGCGACAATTATGTTTGGCGTGTTCACCGGTTCTTTTTTGCGCACAGAGCGCTCACGGGAAGAAAAGGCATTATGGATGTTCTTCACGGGGAGCATTCTCATGCTTCTTGGTGTTATCACGGACCATTGGCTTCCGATGAACAAGAATATGTGGACAAGTTCATACGCCGTCTTTATGGCCGGACTCGCTTTGAATGTTCTCGCTTGTCTCTACTGGATCATCGACATCAAAGGATGGTCCTTATGGTCGAAACCGTTTGCCATATTTGGCCTGAACGCCATTACTGTGTATGTGCTGAGCGAACTGCTGGCTGAACTCGGCTGGTTTATCAAGATTCCCAGATCGGGTGGAACGCCGGTTTCTCTGCAGGAATGGTATTATCAGAACTTCTTCGCCCATCTCGCCAATCCGATGACCGCTTCATTCCTCCACTCCATCGCATTCATGCTCACGATGTATGTCGTCGCCTACGGGATGAACAAGATGAAATGGGTAGTCAAAGTTTAATGGGCTCATACTCCGGAATCTCCATGACCCAGCCATCCCGCAATTTGGTTCTCGAACAACTTCAGCAATCGCACAACCAGCAGAAATTTGCGATTCGTCTTTCGCTCCTCGTTGGATTTCTGATGTTGATCGGCAAGGGATACGCCTATCTCATCACAGGCTCTGCCGCCATCCTCTCGGATGCCGCCGAATCGGTTGTTCACGTTGTCGCGGTCAGCTTCGCAGCATACAGCCTGTGGTTAAGCGTGCGACCAGCCGATGAAAGCCATCCGTATGGTCACGAAAAAATAAGTTTCTTCTCTGCGGGCACCGAAGGAGCGATGATCGTCCTGGCTGCGTTCTACATCATTTATGAAGCTATTCATAAGTGGCTGCACGGACTTCAGCTTGAGAATCTCGGCGAAGGGACTTTGTTTACCGCGGCCGCGACATTGATCAATGCGGCTCTTGGAGGTTATCTTGTCTGGCAAGGAAAGAAATACAAATCGCTGATCCTCATCGCGAACGGGAAGCACGTGCTGACCGATTCGTGGACAAGCCTCGGCGTTATCGTTGGCTTGGTCCTGGTGATGTTGACCGGATGGCTCCCCTTCGACCCTATCTTGGCAATCCTCGTAGCGCTTAATATTCTCTGGTCCGGCGGAAAACTGATCCGCCAATCGGTGGGGGGGTTGATGGATGAACGGGATCCGAAGGTTGAGCAGCAGCTGCGACGTGCTTTGAACGAAGAGACGAGCAAACGCGGACTCGATTACCACGAATTCAGATCGCGGAGTACCGGCACATCGGTTTGGGTTGATGTTCATTTACTCTTTCCAGCGAACACGACAATTGAACAGGCCCATTGGCAGGCGACTGAGATTGAAGGTGCGATCAAGACAAAGATGTCAGTACCGGTCAGGTTCACCACCCACCTCGAGCCGATCGAACACCACGATGAAACTCATCAAAGATTAAAGTCAGAGGGTGACTAGCAGCGAGACAGAATCTCTTTTCTCCATTTGTAACGAACCGCTTGTTGAACGCCCTCAGGAACGTTGTATGTTGACCCGTTGTTGGCACGAAGAGGAGAGTATGGTCAATGATCGTTCGGAGGACATCAAGACTGCTTCACAGTGTGACCCTCACAGGATGCATAGTGCTTGTTCTCCCGTTTTCATTCATCCTGCACGAATCGGGTGGCAGCACAATTTCCCGGACAGGAATGACTCATTCCTGTGCAGCAGCGTCATCCACAAATGCCGACGATGAATCGGGAAAGACCCCTGCCAAATCGTGCCCCGTCATGGAGTTTCGCGCTGGATTGGCCCTTCTTTCTCTGAAATCATCCCCCAAGATACTGATGGACGCACCCGCAACAGCTGCTTCCGTGACTTCGATGCCATCCTTGTCAATCCCTCCAAGGACTGTATTCAGAGCCGTTCCGTCTCAATCGACACCCAAACTTGCTTTCCTAGGTGTTCTTCGCATTTGAGAGTCGTTTGCTTTCCTGTTGATCAATCCTAACAATTAAGAACTCACAATGGAGATTCTATGAAAACGAGAATTATCGTCATTGCCATGATTTGTTCCATAGCGGCCACAGTACACGCGCAGAACACCATCATTGCACAATTCCTTCACGACCAACCGATTCAGGATTCAGTCATCACCATCATCGTCCACAACCACCCGCTCATGTCGAAATTAATCGACAAGATCAGCGAGGATCCCCAGCTTCACGAAATGGTCATACAACATCTCTCAAGACTCTTGAAGGAAAAACCGGATGGGAACGGGGATCACAATCACGAGTCGCACGAAACGATGAGCCACTACGCCGGCGATGAAACAAGGGAAATCAAAGCTCTCTCCCAATCGGAGGTAGACGGTTTGCGCAAAGGAGAAGGGATTGGCTTCGCAATGGCCGCAGAACTAAACCACTATCCGGGACCACGCCACATCCTGGATCTTGCAGAACAGCTTCAACTTACAGATGTACAAAAGAAAGCCATTCAGAAAGCTTTCGACAGGATGCACGTGGAAGCAGTAAAACTTGGCAGTCAGCTTGTAAAACAAGAGCGTTTGCTCGACAAGGCTTTTGCTTCTTTGACGATCACGCAAAAAACACTCTCACAGATGACGGAGGGGATCGAAAGGTTGAGAGGTCGACTGCGAAGCGTACATCTCGCCGCACATCTTGAGACCCGGAACGTGTTGACGCCGCAACAAATCGATTCCTATGACCGACATAGAGGCTATTCATCCGGTATGTAGTTACAAGTGAGGCAAACAAGTTGGAATCGGGACAGGGGGCAGAAATCGAGATTCGATGAGAATTTAGGATTTCTGGCCCTGTCGGGTTTGTTCGGCGCCACGATTGGGCATGAAGGACTGTTCCTTTCAGCTCCGCCAGAGGTAGGAAACTTTGAAGAATATTCCGCGGTAGGTTTCGAGGTACGAGGTTGAAGAGATGTATGCCGCTTGATTCCACGCTGTCCGTTCGAACAGCGAACCATAGCCGAGATACATCACGGTGCCGGGGATGTAGGTGAAGGAAAGAAGAAAATCATCCGTAAGACTTTTCCGATAGCCGTTGTATTCTGTGATGCCGCGGGCAAACCAGTATTCATTCAGTTGATACGTTAATCGTACGCGTCCGATGGGATATTCGTAGACGAGCGAATTATCCGCGACCTGGAAGAGGTTTGCGTATGTTCCCGTGAGGGTCAAGTCGAAGTGTTGCCACGGCTGGAGATCAAGGTTCGCAACGAACGTGGTTCCCCTTCCCTGGACGGGCGCTGAAGAATAAACCACAGCGTCTCCGTAGCGAGCCGAGATCGTGAAATAGATTTCTTTTGAAAACTGCCCGCCACCGGCGATCCTGATCCCACTGTCGGAAAACCTGTTTCCAGCATAGATTTCAGTCGCTTGCATGTATTGCGCGCTCGCGGTCAGACTTCCGAGAATGGTTAACCCAACCGTAAACCGGTTGTTCGTCTCCCACAACCCGCTCGGATCGTCTCTCAACACCGAACCAAACGCAGCCAGATCAATGCGATCGATTATTTTCCACTTTGGATAAATCCTCGGCGTGACGTAACCATTCAGACAAAGGAGGCCGGTGCGCGTGAGAAAACCATCCTCGAGGGTGAATGCCTGCGAAATCTTGTTCCCTTCCAGTCCCCATTCCAATTCCCGTTGACTCGAATGATATAGAATGGAAAGTGCATGCCCGTCGTCGGCGTTCGTTGAATCGGACATTCGCGTCAAGGATCCGAGCGCGTGATACTCAAACGCACCTGAAGGTGAAACCCGCACGAGACCATCGATTCCACCGACGCGATTGTACGTCGGCCCCCACTCACGTCCTGCGTAGATGCATCCGACATAGCTGTCGTCCCACAAGACCTGTTTGTACCGCACAATGGGAACGACCGCATGCTTGCCGTACTCCACCGGTCGGCCATCGGTCAGATCATAGACTGCGATGATGGCCGCGAGAGAACCGTCCCGACTTGCTTTACCGCTCAACTTGACACCAGTCAAAGGACTGACCATAGTCCGGGTGTACACACCGTAAAGAAGTCCCTGTTGCCGGGATTGGTCGATTCCTCCCAGCGTGAGGAGATCTGTGCCTTCGAGAAAGAACGGACGCTTCTCGGCAAAGAACAGGGGCGACCGTAGATTGATATCAACCTGGCCTGCATCAGCCTCAACCTGACTAAAGTCCGGATTGTATGTTGCGTCCAGAATCAGTTGAGGCGTGATACCATACGTAGCTGTCGCACCGAACTGACCGCGATTATAGAACTGTTTTGATTCCCCCCCATCCTGATGGTATTTTGAACTGTAGGTAAAAGCTGGAAGCACCTGCCAGAATGCGTAATGCTTCAACCCGACATACTCCAGCGTCCCCATTTGGTTCACGAATTGGTATCCTTTGGCAGGATCCAGAGGTGGATACGATACATGCTCCAATCTCCTCCCTATCTGCCGCTCGAAGATCATTCCCATATATGTCGGGTCGCCGCTGTTGTATCGAATACTCTTCAGCGGAATGCTGACTTCCACGCTGTATCCTTTGTCGTCAATCTGACCTGCGCTTGACCAGACAAGATCGACGCCGACATCTTCGTTTGTATTCGTGCCCCGGCTGTCCATCTGGATGCCGATCGGATTGACGTAGAACGCGTAGAGCGCCTGTTGGTCGTCGAAGGTATCCATGTTCAGACAAATGAAGTCGTCGTTGCGGATGTTGTCCCGTTGTGTGAGCGTTGCTTTGATTTTGGAAGGCTCGGGATCAAAACAGCGGAAGGCAAAGTAAAGGTTCGTGTCGTCGTAAGCCGCATAGGCCACGGTCGATTCAGGAATCACTTTTCCGAAATCAGGATAGAACGTCCTGAATGCGGTCACCTTGAGAGCTTTGCTCCAAACCGGATCATCAAGCTTTCCGTCGATGCGAGGGGGGGTATCGGTTCGCACCGGCTTGAGAGAATCATCCGAGAAAAGATCCGCAGTACAAAAGGCGCAGAGAAATATCAGACCTGCCGGGAGCAATGGCGCGCGTTTCATGGAATCTCACGAATGTTGAATAGTCTTTGCTACTTCGACCTGCTCGAAGGAGGAATAATGCCCACCATCCGCAAGTACACCACCATCTGACCGAAGTGGTCCTGGGAATGTGTTAACGCATAAAATGTAAGCTCTAATCGCGTCATCTTCATACCGCGGAACGGAATCATTTCCAGCGCATTTTCGGACGTCATCGTCGATATTGCCTTGTGTCCGAGAGCGAAGGAACCCTTCAGGTACTTCATGATGTCTGATTTGGATTTGATTTCGTCGGGGCCGTTGACGTTCTTGACGCCGGGGGGAAGTGCGTCACCGGTGATTGCGCTCCACATATCGTAGTTGTCCGTTGCGAGGTGCTTCGCTTGTCCGGCGAACGTTCGGACGCCTTTGTATACACTCCCCGGGATATTGAGACGTTCAGGGGTAAAGTCGAATTTGTCCTCCGGCATCGCTTCGGCGATATCAACGACGTTCT
>CAZOIM010000019.1:25522-27955 GCA_964579855.1 uncultured Ignavibacteriaceae bacterium
GGGGTAAAGTCGAATTTGTCCTCCGGCATCGCTTCGGCGATATCAACGACGTTCTTCTCCACGTACGTTAGCTGCCCAAGGCAACCGATCTCAAGGCTTGTCGATGGCGAGAGTGCGTTGATTATCTGCTTGGTTGGTCCTGATGGAGACGATCCCCATGCGATCGTTCCAAGGATGAAATTCAGAGAAAGCAGGAAGAACATTGGACGCAATTGTTTCATGCTGAACCTTTTAATAATATCGTCGGGCTTCAATTCTCGCAGACCATCTTCACAGCACCATTGGTCGGGCTGCACATTTCGACATTGCTGAGCTGGCAAGTAGCAGAAACCTACGTGATTTCGCCGTCGTTTGTTGCGTTCACGGCACGTTCCAGTCCAACCCAGCCAGCAGCGAAGGTGAATTCCAGAAGTGGCCAATAATAGGCGCATCCCGCTTGAAATTTCCAAAACACGAAGGCCCAAGTTATTTCTAACTTGGGCCAGTATAATGTCTACCGTAATATTGCAATTCCGACGAACGTGTTCGTGTTATTCCCATCCCTCTTTGGCCAAAGCATCGTGGAGCTCATTGGGGTGGTGTCGGTGATAGTATTCGATTTTGCTTGAGTCTTCGTGAGCTTTGTCGTATGACCATCCCTTTGCCATCAGATTGCGTTCGTGCAATTCGTGCAGGAGAACATACGGTCGTTCGATTTCTTCCAGATCGTTGTCGATCCACACCTCATTCTTCGGCACAAACTCATACACCTGGTCGTGTCCACCTTCGGTGAAATCATCGTCAAACACGCTGCGCACCAGACGGCCATTCACAATCCAGACGTGCACGCCGGATTCGAGCGTTTTCCAGAGTTTCTCGTGTACTTTTGTAGGATCCGGAAGATTGCCTCCCTTCGTCAGTTTGCGCACATCGCCTGACTTCTTCCGCTCTGCTCGTTCTGCTTTATCCGCCGCTTCCAGTGCGTCATCATAAGGAACCCCCTTGAGCATCAGCCGGTGTTCCAGGAGAAGATGGTCGATGAAGAATTTTTGCTCGTCGTTCTCCGCCTCTTTATCAAGCCAGAATTCATCCGGTGGGATGCAGTCAAACACGAGATGCTGGCCGAAATTTGTGAACTCTTCATCAAGATGAGTGCGGACATAGGTCCCGTCGACTGTCCAAATGCTGATTTTGCCACGGTGGCCGACAAGCTTGAGATATGGTGGTTTCCGTATTGAATCGTCGATTTTCATGGGCCTGGGTGTATTGTTTCTCTGTACACAAATGTACTTGTGGTTTCCAATACCGGAAAAAAGTTATGCAAAACGAACATTGATTGCAACACACGCTTTGACCCAATACTCAAAACTTCATACCTTGAACATCATCTTCATTCGAAGACAGAGCAACCCTTCATATTCTTTCCCCACTTGCCAGATCGATGTATTGTTCATCTCTTTCCATCTTGTTTCCATAGACTGGAGAACCGACAATGACGAAACTTAAGTTTCCTCTGCTTCTCGCTATGCTGACCCTGCTTGTTCAACCTCTATTGGCAGATGATTTTCCCACGCTGCCGCTGGGTGCTAAAGCCCCCGCGTTCAATCTCCCCGGAATTGATGGACGCAATTGGACACTGAAGGACTTTGCAGATTCCAGGATCCTCATCGTCACCTTCACGTGCAACCATTGCCCCACCGCCCAATACTACGAGGAGCGCATCAAGCAAATCGTTGCAGACTACAAAACCAAAGGAGTCGCACTTGTTGCGATCATGCCCAACGATCCAAAGTCTGTGCGTCTCGATGAGTTGGGCTGGAGCGATTTAGGCGATACGTTTGCCGAGATGAAACTCCGGGCCAAGGACCGCCATTTCGAATTCCCCTACCTCTACGACGGCGAAACAGAGGAAATTTCCCGCGCCTACGGTCCGGTGGCGACTCCGCACGTGTTTGTCTTCGATGCCGACAGAATGCTGCGCTACGTTGGGGCCATCGACAATTCGGAGCGTATCCGGCACGTGACAAAGAATTACTTGCGCGACGCGCTCGATGCCCTCCTGGTGGGAAAACAACCCCCCGTAACGCAAACCAAGGCTGTTGGCTGTTCCATCAAGTGGGCAGGCAAAGAAGAACAGGTGAAATCCTACATGGACAAGCTCGCCGAGGAACCCGTGTCTCTTTCGAAGGCGGATACAACCCTGCTGCGATCGCTGAGGAAGAACGACTCGGGAAAATTCCGACTCGTGAACTTTTGGGCTACGTGGTGTGCACCGTGTGTGGCTGAGTTTAACGAATTTGTGACAGTGAACCGGATGTACCGGCACCGCGACTTTGAACTCATCACCGTCTCCATCAATCAGCCTGATGAGGAACAGCAGGTGCTTGAGTTCCTCAAGAAGCAACAAGCTTCCAACCGCAACCTTATTTTTATTTCGAGTGAAAGGGAACCATT
>CAZOIM010000020.1:0-27948 GCA_964579855.1 uncultured Ignavibacteriaceae bacterium
ACCTTCATCACCTCCGCATCCACACGCGGCAGATTTGTATTCTGCGTGCAAAGTGAATCGTACATGCCAAAGAATTCTTTGACACCACCGATGATCGTATTGGCAAGCGCTTGACGACCGAACCGAGTGTCGATTTCATACGCCATGCGCTGACCAGCGGTCGCGCCATAATTTGCCTCAAACGACCCGGACATATTGGCATTGAGAATCAATTCCTTCGCGCGTTGCGATGTGATGGATGGCGCAATAAGTTCTTTTGATGCACGGTTGAAAGATGTGATTGCGCGTCCTGTGGCATCGAACCAGGAATTTGCCGGAACCTCTCCTCCAATCTGCAGCTGGAGAGAAAGAAGGTAGGCGATCCCTTCGTTTTGCACGAGCTCCGCAAGGGGCCAGAATGGTCCCATCCGATGATGGTACTCGCGCCAGGTTTGCGAGTTCTGTTGATAGAGTCCGAAGATTGCGTGAAACGATTCGTGTGCGAGCGTGCCGAGTGTTTGAATGAATTGGGCGTTAACATCGGAGCTGAATTCTAACATCCGCGTGAGATTCAAAACGATGACTTGCTCTCCTTCATTGTCGTTGACAAATACGGG
Organism: uncultured Ignavibacteriaceae bacterium; assembly: GCA_964579855.1. Taxonomy (GTDB): domain Bacteria; phylum Bacteroidota; class Ignavibacteria; order UBA10030; family UBA10030; genus JADGQA01. The sequence goes on from CAZOIM010000020.1 coordinate 597, forward strand.
CCACCCGTCCCTCCACACAACCCTGCGAACGAAGGCCGCAGCACGCTCATTCCCCATCACGACCACGTAAACCGGGACCGTTCCTTGGATATCCGCACTAGACGGGAAATACGTCTGCACGGTTGCTACAACCCGACGATCAAGCTGCCGCTTTTGCGTTTCGGTAAGGAGTTTCTTCAGTTGTCCAACGTGCAATCGAGCCGCTTTGAGTCCGTAGAGATCGTCGTTGGTGTTGTAGTCATCACGAACAAGCTCGAGTTGTTGGGCAAAATCCTGCGGAGACCGATCCGTTCGCCCAAGAAGCAGACTCGTGGCGGCGGCAATTTTGTTCCCACGCGCATCGGCCACGCGATCAGTATTATAAACCTGTCGGCTGAAGAACCCCAGCATTTGCTCAGCCGAGGAGTAGTCGATTTGAAGCGTTATATCGAATTTAGGGTTTGATTGGCTCGACAAATAAGCCGGGACGAAAGCAATACTCAGCATGGCAGCCAGTGCCGATACGATTCTGAGCCTGATCGAAGCGATCGAACTGTGTTCACCATGTCTATCCATACATGAAGAATACAGAAATTATTGCAGAACCTAAAGAGAGACTTTATCGTTACACCTTTTGCTTTGTTCGAACGACGGCTGGGCACTAAGGACAATTCGTAGATTGAAAATCAGGCACGCTTTCTTTAACTTGCAATATGCTGCAATAGTCACCATCCTGGTCGTTCAAAGGTACTTGCATGCCTTCCACAGACATTTACGTCAACATCAAGGGACTTCTTGCCTCCAACAACATCGAGTATCGCGAAGTAACTCACGAACCGGCCCGGACATCGGAAGAATCGGCTAAAGCTCGCGGGTCGAAACTTTCCATCGGCGGTAAAACGATTTTGCTCAAAGTAGGGGAAACATTCCGATTGTTCGTGCTGAGTGCTGCGAGGAAACTCGATTCGCAAAGAATCAGGGATCATTTTGGTGAGAAAAGGATTCGATTTGCTACACCCAAAGAGCTTCATGAGATGACCGGGTTGGTTCCTGGAGCGGTTCCGCCATTTGGGCATCCAGTAACCGATTTCGATTTATGCGTTGATATTTCCGTCACCAAGAACACAGAAATTGCGTTCAATGCCGGACTATTAACGACATCGATCATTATGGAAATGAAAGACTATCTGAAAATCGCAGCGCCTGAAATATTCGATTTTTCGACTGAGCAATAAGCCATGAGATACAAAACACAGGATATCATCAAGATTTTGCGTGCACAGGGAAATCCACGCAATGTTGAAGGGATGGCCCGTTTTGGCATTACCTCCGGTAAAGCGTTTGGGGTGTCAGCACCATTCATTCGTGGACTCGCGAAGAAGATCGGGAGAGACCACGGACTTGCCCTTCAGCTTTGGACTACCGGATCACTCGAAGCGCGGGCACTATCAGCACTCATCGGCGAGCCTACGAAAGTCACGAAATCTCTCATGAACGAATGGGTGAAGGACTTCGACAATTGGGCCGTATGCGATTGCGTCTGTGGCATGCTCTTCGACAAGACCGCTTTTGCTTACGACATGGCAAAGAAATGGACGAAGCGAAAGGAAGAATTTGTGCGGCGTGCCGGTTTTGTGATGATGGCTTCATTGGCTGTTCACGACAAGAAAGCCGAAGATGATAAATTCATGAAATTCCTGCCACTCATTGAGCGGGGCTCAACCGACCAACGCAATTTCGTGAAGAAAGCAGTTAACTGGGCTTTACGGCAAATTGGCAAACGGAATTTGAAATTGAATGCTGCCGCGATAAAGGCGGCAGTAAGAATACGCAAATCGGAATCGTCCGCCGCACGTTGGATTGCCGCAGATGCTCTCCGTGAATTGAAGAGTTCTCCTGTGCAGAAACGATTACTCAAAAAATACCGTAATCCATAGTAGACGGGCGCATAACAAAGCCCAATCTTCCGAACGATTTTCTCCGCCCAAAAGCCGATCCAGACTTCTCCCACTCTCATTGCTTCTCCCGGCATGTTTTGATATACTTTATGAAGGTTTTACTCACATTTTAATCGGAGGAATTCCGTGTCTATATCCAAATCGCTCAACATAGTGCTCTGTTTGGCTCTTCTTGTTTCCTGCAAGAAGCTCACAGACGAGGAATTATGGAACAACGGCGTTGACGCTCAAAAAGCGAACAAATTTGACGAATCGCTTAAGAATTACCAACAACTTATTGATGATTATCCGAAAAGTACGAAAGTTCCCGATGCTCTCTTTGCAGTCGGAAGTATTGATCAGAACCAACAGCGGGACATTTACGGGGCCATTCGTTGCTATCGCCGCATTGTCCAGGAGTTTCCGACGCACGCAACCGCTTCGGGAGCGCAGTTTCTCATAGGCTTTCTCTACAACAATGAGCTTAAGAATCTCGATTCGGCAAAAATTGCATACGAAGATTTCCTGAAGATGTATCCCGACAACCCCATGGCTCCGTCGGCAAGATTTGAACTTGATAATCTTGGAAAAGATGCAAACCAGATCATGGATCTCAAATCGCGTCCGATTGCCAAAACCCCTGAACAGAACCCGAAGAAGCTTCACAACAAATGAATGAATCGCTGAAATATCTCCAGCCTGACGTGGTAGCTCAACTCACCAACATGGAGTTGCGTGCCCGTTTGGTTGTTGAAGGTTTCATTACCGGTTTGCACCGGAGTCCGTATCACGGGTTCAGTGTGGAGTTCACGGAACATCGACAGTATATGCCCGGGGATGAGATTAAGCACATTGACTGGAAGGCGTACGCCAAGACGGATCGATATTACATCAAGCAATTCGAGGAGGAAACCAACCTCAAATCATACATCCTCCTGGATGCAAGCGCGTCCATGAAGTACGCTTCACGAGGACAGCTTTCGAAAATTTCCTACGCATCGTACGTCGCCGGAGCCCTTGCATATCTCATGGTCCAACAACGGGATGCCGTAGGTCTAACAGTGTATGACGAGAGCGTACGGTCGACAATTCCTCCGCGAGCCACGCAATCGAATTTGAGGCAGGTGCTTCTGGAATTGGAAAGAGTCATCCCCGGCAACAAGACGGGCATCGCGGCGTCTCTTCACCATGTTGCAGAACAAATCAAACGAAGGGGTCTCGTCATTGTCTTGAGCGATTTTTTCGACGATCCGGTTAACGTTATTACTGCCCTCAAACATTTTCGCCACAAAGGGAATGAAGTCATCGTAATGCAGATTCTTGACCCGTTGGAGCGGTCGTTTGCATTCGGAACGGATGCGATTTTCAAGGACATTGAGTCCGGGGAAGAACTGATGACACAACCGTGGCACATTCAGAACGCTTATAAGGATTCGATGCGGCAGTTTCTCGACAACTACAAACGGGAGTGCCGCGAAAATGCCATCGATTATCTTCTGCTCGATACCAGCACACCGTTCGACAAGGCGTTGATGGAATATCTGACCAAACGACGAAGATTAAACTAGACCCGCCTTATAAGTGATGTTGTATTGAATTTGTTATGTTCGTGCAGTTGGACCGAGTTGCCATCCGCCATGATCGGGAATCCCCAGTCAAACTCAACCGAGATCCGGACAAAGAATTCGTCCATCATTGCTGTTTGAACTGTCATTTTCCTCTTAACATCTCTATATTTCAAATTGCACCGGCCTGAAAGGCTGGGTCGTCCGAAATACACGTTTTCTCGACCAAAGACATGCCTGAAGACAAATTGATCGTGCGAGGGGCACGGGTCCACAACCTCAAGAATATCGACGTCGATATTCCTCGTGATAAGCTTGTGGTCATCACGGGATTATCGGGATCGGGCAAATCGAGCCTGGCTTTTGATACAATCTATGCCGAAGGGCAACGACGGTATGTGGAATCCCTTTCCGCATATGCCCGCCAGTTCCTGGGACTCATGGAACGTCCCGACGTCGATTACATTGAAGGTCTGAGCCCCTCAATATCCATTGAGCAGAAGACCATCAGCCACAATCCGCGTTCAACTGTCGGAACGGTTACCGAGATCTATGACTATCTCCGGTTGCTTTTTGCCCGTGTGGGCACTCAGTTTTGTTACAACTGCGGACGCAAAGTCCAGCGTCAATCGGTCGATCAGATTATTGACGCCATTCTCCATTTTCCGGAAGGGGCGAAGCTGCAAATCCTCGCTCCCGTTGTGCGAGGTCGGAAGGGGCATTATCGGGAGCTGTTTGAGCAAATCCTCAAAGATGGATTCGTTCGAGTCCGGGTAGATGGCAACGTACGGCAAATTGAAAAAGGGATGAAAGCGGACCGCTACAAGGTGCACGATATCGAAATTGTGGTTGACCGGATTGCCGTGAAAAAAGAGATTCGGTCGCGCATCGCAGATTCCGTTGATGTTGCGCTGAGATTTGGCGAAGGGGTGCTCATTGTCAATGACGGGAAGCAGGATCAACTCTTCAGTCAGAAATACTCCTGTCACGTCTGCGGGATAAGCTATGACGAGCCGGCACCGAATTCCTTCTCGTTCAATACTCCCTATGGATCCTGCCCGTCGTGTGAAGGTCTTGGAGAAAAGAAAGCATTCGATCTTCGATTGATTATCCCTGACGACGCGTTATCAATCAATCAAGCAGGGATTGCTCCTCTCGGAAAGCCGCGCCAAACCTGGATGTTTAATCAAATTCGCGCGGTGGCAAAGAAATACAAATTTAGTTTGGATACGCCGATCGGCAAGCTTTCGAAAACGGCGATGGATGTCCTCCTGAATGGCTCGGGAGATGAGAAGCTTGATATCGAATACGTATATGATTCCGGTCGCGTCACGGTCTACAAGCATCGTTTTGGCGGGGTCATGCAGATGCTGAAACGGTATTATGACGATACCGCTTCGAATCAGATTCGCGAATGGGTGGAATCGTTCATGACAACTTCCCAATGCGAGGTGTGCAAAGGCGGCCGATTGAAAAAGGAAAGCCTCGCCATTCGTCTTGAAGATGCGACGACAAGCAAGCAATGGAGTATTCATCATATCGTAGGTCTTTCGCTTTCGCGTGCCCGCGGGTTCTTCGAAGAAATGTCACTGACATCGCGTCAGCTCGAAATCGCGCGTCCAATTCTCAAAGAGATCAAACAACGACTTGATTTCATGCTCAACGTTGGACTGGAATATCTCACACTGGATCGATCGGCCCGCAGCCTTTCAGGTGGAGAAGGGCAGAGGATTCGGCTTGCCACGCAAATCGGAACACAACTTGTCGGAGTCCTCTACATTCTTGATGAGCCAAGCATCGGCCTGCACCAGCGTGACAACATCAAGCTTATTCAATCCCTGATGGCATTAAGAGATCTTGGAAACAGCGTCATCGTTGTTGAACATGACAAGGAAATGATCGAAAGCGCCGACTATGTTATCGACCTTGGTCCCCGGGCAGGAGAACACGGAGGAGTCGTTGTTGCTACCGGAACGCCAAAGGACTTGAAGAAAGCTCAATACGGCACAGCAAAAGATTCCTTGACGTCGCTGTACCTGCGAGGAGTCCACACCATTGAAACCCCGAAATCACGACGAAAAGGGAGCGGCAACCATTTGGTCTTGATTGGAGCATCCGGGAATAATTTGAAGACAATCGATTGTTCGATTCCGCTTGGGACGTTCGTTTGCGTCACTGGCGTCAGCGGATCGGGGAAATCAACCTTGATCAACGAGACACTGTTTCCTATTCTCTCCCGGAAATTTTACAAGTCCAACATTGTCGCGCTGCCGTACAAGACTATCAATGGCCTGCAGCATATTGACAAGGTCATAGACATCGATCAATCTCCCATTGGGAGGACTCCCCGTTCAAATCCTGCCACCTATACCGGCCTCTTTACGATTGTCCGAGACCTGTTTACGGAATTGCCGGAAGCCAAAATCCGTGGCTACAAAGCCGGACGATTCAGTTTCAATGTCAAAGGTGGACGGTGCGAAGGGTGTGAGGGAGATGGTGTGAAACGGATAGAAATGAATTTCCTGCCGGATGTGTATGTGTTATGCGATGTTTGTGGCGGAAAACGATATAATCGCGAGACGCTTGAAGTCCACTACAAAGGAAAATCGATTTCTGACGTGCTTGAGATGACGGTGGAAGAGGCACTTAATGTATTCAGTGAATTGCCTCGACTTCAACGCAAGCTTCAGACCCTTCACGATGTCGGTCTTGGTTACATACGGTTGGGACAGCAGGCAACCACTCTTTCGGGGGGGGAAGCTCAGCGAGTGAAGCTTTCAACGGAGTTATCAAAGATTGGTACCGGGAAAACGCTTTACATTCTTGATGAGCCCACGACGGGGCTTCATTTCGAGGATATCCGAATGCTTCTTTCGGTTCTCAACAAGCTTGTAGACAAAGGAAACACAGTCATTGTCATTGAGCACAATTTGGATGTAATCAAGACCGCTGATTGGGTTATCGATCTTGGGCCAGAAGGGGGCGATGCTGGCGGAACAATTACGGCAAAAGGGACTCCGGAAGATGTAGCATTAATTCGCAAGTCCTACACGGGGCAATTCCTCAAGGATGTCCTGAGTTAGGAAATGAGTTGACGGTATAGTTTTCCTGAGACCCACGGGTTACCTTTCACAAAGAACCTCCACTTCTTGTCGACACCGTTCCGGATTCCAATTCGGGTTGAGACACCAAGCTTTGAACGAGGAATTCGTCTTCTGTGGACCAGAAAAACCTCGTTTCCCAGCAAACTCAAGCCGTTGTGACTTCGTTTGATGCCAAATGCCTGACAAAACTTGGCGGGACCGTTTGTGAGGTTGACGGTGGAGACGTTCCTGCCCCGAAGTCTTTTCATTACTTCCAACCCGAGAAGGGGCTCCACTCCACGTATCAGCACGGCTTCAGCGATCCCTTCCTTTTGTGTCACGACATTCGCGCAAAAGTGCATTCCATAGGTAAAGTAAACATAGAGATGCCCTCCTTCACGGAACATCACTTCATTCCTCTTTGTCTTACCACGATAGGCATGACTGGCAGGGTCAATCGAGCCGCGATAGGCTTCAACCTCAACAATTTTGCCAATAAGTTTCCGACCCCGATAGTTACGAACAATGAACTGACCAAGGAGATCTTTGGCGACAGTAAGAGTGGGACGGAAGTAGAATGAGCGCGGGGTTTTGGAAAACACTGTGGAAATCAGAAGTGAAAATCTAGATCGGAAATACAGGTGACAAACAATGGTGTATGCTACTTTCGGAAGTCACGAACAATCTTGTCAATTTGGTCTGCAGAAATGCCAATCCCAAAATCCGGTTTCTTCCCTGTGTCTTCTTTTTTCTGCTCCGGTTCACGAACAACTTCTGACCTCTGAGTCTCTTCCTCTTGTTTTCCACTGGCTGCAATGACTTGAGGTTTCAATTCTTCGGCCTTTGAGCTCAACGTTGCGATCTCCTGTTGACCCTCGGCCATCAGTGGACGTCTGGTTATAATATTTCCGGCTTTCAAACGAATTCGTTCATCAATTTCATCCATCCACGACTTTCCGGATGGAGCTGTTGATCTCGTCACGATCTGCGCTCTAGTGGATTCGGGCTGTACAGAAGTCGTGCTCTTGGAAATGAATTGCTCCGGCGCATTTATTGGACGTGTTTCAAACGCGAGGCGTTTGATGTTGACCAGATGTTTGGCAGAAACGTTTTCAGAAATGATCGATCCTCCGAACGTACCGGGACCGAGTGTCATCGATGGCATCAATTCGTTCGTGTAGCCCACCGCGCCTAAAGCAGCCTGAGTATTGACCAGAATGCGATTCGCCGGCTTCTCAAGACCGAATTTGAGAACCACCTCAGAATCCGTAGAATGAATGACCATCGAGTGTCCCATTCCGCCAAACTCCAGCATCTTGGCGCAAAGCTCGCATCCTTCCTGCCATCCGTTGACCGTGAATAGTGAAAGCACCGGAGACAGTTTTTCGCGTGAAAGGGGATATTCGCGGCCAACCCCGGGGAGTTCCGCGATCAGAACAGACGTATCATGCGGAACGTCGAATCCAGCCATCTGTGCGATGATAACGGGAGATTTGCCCACAACATCAGGATTGATTGCTCCGCGATTGTCGAACATGAGTCGGCTCAACCGATCCTTTTCCTCCGGAGAAGTAAAATATGCGCCCCGTTTCTTGAATTCTTCAATTGCAAGTTTCTTAATGGGTGCATCAAGGATTGCTCCAGATTCGGTTGAACAAAGTACGCCCCAGTCAAACATCTTGCCGGAGACGATGTCTGCCACAGCCTTCTTGACATTGGCGGTTCGTTCAATGAAGGAAGGCACGTTTCCCGGACCAACCCCGTAAGCGGGTTTTCCCGCGCTATAGGCCGCTTTAACCATCGGAGTAGATCCAGTGGCGAGGATGACTGCCGTATGCTTTTGTCGCATCAACTCGTTGGTGCCTTCGGTCGTTGGTATGGACATGCAATTGATAAGTCCGGCGGGAGCCCCAGCCCCTTCAGCTGCCTTGGCAAGGATATTCGTGGCTTCGAGAGTACAATTGACGGATCTTGGATGGGGACTGGCGACAATTGAATTTCTTCCTTTGAGAGAGATGATTGCCTTGAACATCAATGTAGAGGTGGGATTGGTAGATGGCACCAGGGCAGCGACGACTCCCATCGGTTCGGCAATCTTTATGATTCTTTTTTGTTTGTCTTCATCGATAACCCCAACAGTTTTGAGGTCTTTGATAGACTCCCAAACACGCTTGGTGGCAAATTCATTCTTTTTCTTCTTGTCCGCAGCCTTACCAAATCCTGTTTCTTCGTTAGCCAACTTACCTAGCTTTTCAGCTGCAGCGAAACCGGCGTCAACCATCGCCTTGACGATGGCATCAACTTTTTCCTGGGTGAATGGACGAAAGGCCAGCTGAGCTACTTTCGCTTTCGATACGAGGTCACGCGCTTCTTGTATTGATTGTAAGTCTTTGTCGAGAGGCATACCAAACGAATATAAATCAATTTTGTGTGCCTGTCAATTTCAGCAAGGCAGCGCGATGGGCAGAACTTGTTTTCCGCGTCATTCCAGTCTAAATTGCATAAAGTATCATGAGCATCGACGCCAGTCCTTCGAAACCAGTGATTCTTCCTCAAATCATGTTTGAGGACACTGAAATTGTTGTTCTCAACAAACCCGCCGGGCTGTTGGTGCTGCCCGATCGCTATGATCCCTCAATTCCCAACCTCTACGGACTACTCAAGAACAAATATGGACAAATCTACGTCGTGCACAGAATCGATAAGGAAACGAGTGGATTGATCATCTTTGCAAAAAACGAATCATCTCACCGCATTCTCAACGAGCAGTTTGAAAATCGTGAAACGGAAAAAACCTATCGTGCAATTTGTGTCGGAGAATCGCTCCTTGACGATGGAAAAGTGGATTTGGCTCTGGCAGAAGACAGTGGGAAGAAGGGCAGAATGAGAATTGATCAAGCAGATGGGAAGAACGCCGTTACGAACTATAAGGTGATGGAACGATTTGTAGGCTTTAGCTTTATCGAAGCCAAGCCAGAGACTGGTCGAACTCACCAAATCCGCGTTCATCTGAAGGCGATTAACTTGCCTATTCTAAGCGACTCAGTATATGGAGGAGGACAAGGTTTCTTTCTGTCACAGATAAAACCCGGATATCGTTTGAAAGGTGAGGAAAAGCCGCTCCTGAACCGAACCGCACTTCATGCATCAAGGCTGTCGGTCCTTCATCCGGGCACACACCAGCCAGTTACATTTGAAACCGAATTACCAAAGGATATGAAAATCGTCTTGAATTATCTCCGGAAATTCAGAAGGATATAGGAGTATCTAGAGTTCGAGGCGAGGCTGAGAAGGGTTGATTTTCTTCGACTTAATTCCAAAATGTTTGTACCCATAGTCAGTGATTTCACGTCCCCTGGGGGTCCGGGCGAGAAATCCTTCCTGTATTAAGTACGGTTCATAAACTTCTTCCAGAGTACCGGGCTCCTCACCAACAGCGACCGCAAGTGTGTTAAGTCCGACGGGGCCACCCGAATATTTCTCTATGATAACCTGAAGGATCCGTTTGTCCATTTCGTCCAGCCCCAGATCGTCAACTTCCAGGGCTTTCAGCGAGTAGTCTGCAACTTCCAGCGTGAGTACACCTTTGTGACCAGACAATCTGGTGTCGGCTTGTGCAAAATCGCGACATCGACGCAAGAGACGGTTTGCTATTCGAGGAGTACCTCTTGAACGCTTGGCAATCTCACCGAGCGCGTCTTTTTCGTAGTCTATCGCCAGTAATTTTGCCGACCGCATCAGGATGGTGTGAAGTTGCCGGCTGTTATAGTAGTCCAGCCTATTGGATATTCCAAATCTCGAACGAAGAGGAGCACTCAGCAATCCGGCTCTCGTCGTTGCACCGACAAGCGTAAACGGTTTTAGTCCAAGCTGAATAGTCTTTGCTCCCGGACCGCTGTCAATGACAATGTCGACGCGGAAGTCCTCAATTGCTGAGTAAAGATATTCTTCTATTTTAGCCGGAACCCTGTGGATTTCGTCAATGAATAAAACCTCGCCCGATTCAAGCGATGTAAGAATGCCGGCCAGATCCCCGGGTTTTTCGAGAGCTGGACCAGAAGTCATTTTCAATCCGGTCTGCATTTCGTTTGCGATGATGTAGGCAAGCGTTGTCTTGCCCAGGCCTGGAGGACCGGTGAGCAGAACGTGATCGAGCGGTTCGTTTCGTTGTCGCGATGCAGCGATGAACACTTTCAGATTTTCAACGATTTTATCCTGACCGACAAATTCCAACAGTGAGCTCGGTCGCAATGTTCGGTCGAGTTCAAGTTCTTGTTCCAGTCGCTCCGGTTGGGTAATATCAGGACGCTTCATCGGTGATGAGTATACTTAGAAGGGGAAGAAATAGCAAGGAACTGATCCGTCCTTGCGAGACATGACGAAACACTCAAGTCTTGGAATACTTGAGAGCCTTCTTAATAAGTGCTTCGACGTTGAATTCAGATCCACTACCATCATTGAGAGCCGATCGGATCGCTCTTTCTGCCGCCACGCGATTGTACCCCAGAGACAACAGCGCAAGAAGTGCTTCATTACGGATTTCTGCATTCTTGTCGCCTGCAATAGAGGCTTGACCGAACGATTCTTCAGATTTACCGATCTTATCGCGGAGCTCTACAACAAGTCGCTCTGCGGTCTTCTTGCCGATACCGGGTATTGAAGTTAAAGCACCAATGTTTCCCCCGATAATGTGCTGACGCAGATCTGTTACGGAAATCCCAGATAGAATTCCCTGTGCGATCTTTGGCCCAATGCCCGTGATTGATATCAGAAGTTTGAAATAACGGCGTTCCGCCTCGCTAGCAAAACCGTATAGCTGCATCGCATCTTCGCGGACGTGAAAATACGTCAAGAGATGGACCGGTGAGTCCAACTCGCCAAGGGTCGAATACGTTGAAAGCGGAATACTTATGGCGTATCCGACTCCGCCAACATCGACCAAAATTTCAGTCGGCGACTTACTTTTCAGAATTCCGCGTAGAGAAGCAATCATCGTGATCTCACGACCCGTCCGGGGTTTTCTTTTACAAATGATGACCAGTTCTGAGGACTTCGGTGTGATTTCCCATTCGACTTGATGCCGTTCCTCCGATGATGATGGCACAGCGCAACCGCCAACGCATCGGTAGCATCAAACAGTTTCGAAGTCTCACGAATTCGCAATATCGATTTAACCATGTACTTTACCTGATCCTTCGAAGCTGCACCGTTGCCAACAACAGCCTTTTTCACCTCGCGGGGCGAATATTCTGACGTAGGAATTTCATTGTTCACAGCAGCCAGTATCGAGACGCCCCGTGCGTGTCCGATTTTGAGAGCCGATTGGGCATTTTTACCGTAGAATGCCGTCTCAATGGCAAATTCATCAGGATGGTACTTTTCAATAACGATGCAAAGCCTATTGTATATCTCTCGAAGCCGAATTGGCATGGAACGTTCATTTCGATTGATGATGACATCGAACTCCAGCACCGTAACGTTGTTCTTCTCAGTTTCGATGAGACCGTATCCGGTGACCAATGTACCGGGATCAACGCCAAGAATAATCATGACTGTTCACCAACCGATGATCCTCGATCCTGATGCACTTCATTGCGCAGCAAGAGTTGCCAGGACTTTGTCGTCGATGTCAAAATTTGCATGGACCTTTTGCACATCGTCGTGCTCTTCGAGAGCCTCCATCAACTTGATAACGTTTTCCGCGTCTTTGCCTTCGACTTTGACAGTGTTCTCCGCTACCATTTGAATCTCGGCACTCTCTGCTTTGATGCTTTTTGAATCCAGCGCTTTTCTCACTGCTTCAAAAGTTTCTGGCGCTGTAACAATTGTGTACACTTCGTTTTCATTTCTTAAATCATCAGCGCCTGCATCCAGGACAATAGACATAAGGTCATCTTCCGCTATCGTCGAGGTTGGAATTGAGATAATCCCTTTCTTGTGAAACTGGAATGAGACTGCTCCCGACGCAGCCATCTTTCCGTGATGCCGCTCCAGAATATGACGGATCTCTGAAACGGTGCGAGTTTTGTTGTCGGTGACCCCCTCAATCATCATTGCAACGCCGCCGGCGCCATAGGCTTCGTACATCACGTCTTCATAGATTGTTCCCGGAAGTTCACCCGTTCCTTTCATGATCGCGCGCTTGATGTTGTCCGCCGGCATATTGCTCTCTTTCGCCTTATCGATAGCAAACCGGAGGCGAGGGTTTCCATCAGGACTTCCGCCGCCAAGCTTCGCCGCAACGGTGATTTCCTTGATAATTTGTGTAAACATCTTCCCGCGGCGGGCGTCCGTGACGGCCTTCTTCCGCTTTATTGTTGCCCATTTAGAGTGACCCGACATTGTTGTTCTCCAACCTTTGAGTTATTGGCGGCCTGATTGATATGAGTTTTTCACTACGGTGCAATCTTGATATCTCGAATCTTGAGCTGTGGCATCATTTCCCCCTCAAAATCATTCTCGTCCAACGAAAATGCCAGGTCAAGACCTGCACGACTACGGACAATTCGGTTGAGAAGGTCGCCGAGACCAAATCCAACGGCATCAATGGTACGACTATTCTTTTTCACTTTGAATCGAAGATGATTCTTTCCCACTATTCGAGGTTGTCCGGTAAGATCGACATTCCGGGTAGAAAATATCGGACGCATGTTTTCCGGTCCAAACGGTGCGAATTGGCTCAAGACACGAACAAATTTTGGAGTCAGTTCTGCAATATCGAGATCAGCGTCGATGTTCAAAACAGGAGTCAAAAGTTCTTTGGGCAATGTTTCATTTGCCACCCGATAAAACGCTTGTCGGAATTCATCTACTCTATTGAGTTCCACCGTGAGGCCCGCAGCATATTTGTGTCCCCCGAACTGAATGAGCGATCCTTCGCATTTCTTGAGAGCCTGATAGATGTCAAAGCCGGAGATACTCCGAGCTGATCCTTTTGCCACGCCGTCGATCGTCGTCATTAACACCGTGGGTCGATAATAGCGTTCGACAACCCGGGATGCGACGATCCCAATCACTCCTGGGTGCCAATCACCCTGGTGGAGAACGATCGCGTGGTTTTGTTCGATGTCGATATTCTTATCGATGTATTCCTGCGCTTTTGCGAACGTGTCCTCATCAATTTTCCTGCGGTTTCGGTTTTCCTCTTCCATCACTTGAGCCAAGGAAAGAGCCTTCTCATAGGATTCACACGTCAGCAATTCGACGGCCCGCATGGCATCACCGAGCCGACCTACGGCATTGATACGGGGGGCGAGGACGAAGACCACCTGTCCGGCATTAACTCTACCGGGTTTTAGGCCTGAGCTTTCGATCAATGCTCGGATTCCAGGCAACGGTGCGGTGTTAATGAGTTCGAGTCCCAACTTGACGATGGTTCTGTTCTCGTTTGCCAGGGGGACTATATCGGCGATTGTCGCAAGCGTGACATACTGCAAATAGGAAAGCAACAATTCCTCGCCATCACCACCGATCCTTGCGCGAATGGAGGGATCTTCACAAAGTGCCTGAACGAGTTTGAAACCCACACCGCACCCAGAGAGATACTTATAAGGATAGGGGCAAGAAGGCTTAAGGGGGTCGAGAACCGCGATCGCATTCGGGAGTGGGTCCCCCGGCTCGTGGTGATCACAAATGATGACATCGATGCCGAGAGAACGGGCAAATTCGACCTGCTTTACCGCTGTGATCCCGCAGTCTACTGCAACGAGGAGTGTCGAGCCATTGTTCTTTGCCTGCTCGATGCCTGCATTAGAGAGTCCATATCCTTCGCGCACTCTGTCGGGGATAAAATATCGAACATCAGCACCTGCGCTGGAAAGGAAACTCCATATCAACGCTGCTCCATTCGTTCCGTCGACATCGTAGTCTCCGTAAACGGTTATTTTCTCTTTCCTGCTAATTGCCAGGACTATGCGGTCCACAGCAAGGTTCATTCCATCCATCAAATTCGGATCGTGAAGGTCCTCGGTACTTGGTCGGAAGTAAGCACGAGCCTTCTCATACGTGTCGATGCCGCGGCTTATGAGAATCTCCGTGAGGACGGGTGAGATCGTCAATTCGTCAGTAAGTTTCTTGACGAGGGCGACCCGATCCAATGGATCAGGTGAATTCGTGCTCTCGCCGTTTCTATACTTCCAGCGATATTCTCTAATGGGTTTCAAGGTTTGTTTAAGAGAGATGCTGTATAAAAAAAACAGAGGCAGGGAAGATTTGGTCTGTAAGCCGAATTCTGTCTGTTCCGGCGATTGCTCGCCTGAAGAGGCAGCCATTTATCTAAGCGACCTACCCATCACGTAGTCCCGATCGATGATGTCGATCGGGACGAGAAGCGGGCAACTGCACTCCATTCCCGAAAGAATGGAATACGTGATCTACGCGGTCTTGCACTAGGTGGGGTTTATCCTGTCCCGATCATCCGTGAGGATCATCGGGATCCCGTGAGGGACCATCATCATTACTGATGATGCGGTGGTCTCTTACACCACCTTTTCACCGTTTCCCGGCAATTCCTTACGGAATTGCCGAGATGTTTTTTTTCTGTGACACGTTCCGTTCCTGTAGGATCTTGCCCACAGGACCCGCGATTGACTCGTGGCACCTTGCCCTGTAGTGTTCGGACTTTCCTCCCCGCGAAGGCGCATGCCATCGCGAAGCGGCTGCCTGACTACGTCTTCTCTGCCTCTGTAATGACTACATTCTATTCGACGGAATTGACCTCGTCAAACGTGCATAGGACGTTTGGAATCAATTCCTCGATTTGCAAGCTGGTCTGCTTCTCTGTTGGATTCACGAGGTATGTGAACAAACGTACACTCCAATCGCGCTTGACGAATAAGGGTATGGGCCTCTTCCACAAATTTTTTCAACCGAGGTTCCTTGACTTTATACGTTCCCAGCATTTGACGAACGAGCAACTCACTGTCTGAATGAACAACAAGATTGTTGAAGCCATTTTTCTGAGCAAGCTTCAAACAGGCAATGAGCGCAGAATATTCGGCAATGTTGTTGGTTGCTTTGCCTATGTACCCAGACACCGAGGTAAGAACACGACCCTCTTCATTCTTCAAGATAATGCCGACTCCGCTGTCGCCAGGGTTTCCTCTTGAGGCGCCATCCGTAAAGGCATGAATGGTCACAACACTTCGGTCGAATTTCCTGCAATTTCTTCAGACACGAGAATCCTGCCGCAGCGTTCACACGTCAGGAGGTGCGAGTTCTTGCGTAATTCCAAAACTCGTTGTGGCGGCACCCGATTGTAACAGCCCCCACAAGCATTTCGCTTCACAGCGACAACGGCGAGACCACTCTTCGCCTTCCGGATTCGTTCGTACATTTGAAGATCGCTCTTTTGAATACGCGAAACACACTTTTCACGTTGGTGGCGGAGTTTAAGCTCCTCTTCTTCGTGCTCTTTGTTCACGAGAGCGAGTTCGTCACTTTTCTCTTTGAGCTCAATTTTCAATCGTTCAATTTCCGGACCGATCTTTAGAGCGTCTTCTTTCGCGATGCCGGCTTTTCCCTCAAGATGCTCCAGTTCCTTGGTCAGTTTTGTGATGCGTTCCTGAGAATAATCGATCTCTCTGCCGAGCGCATCATATTGCTTATTACTCTTTACTTCGAATTGCTGCGCCTTGTATTTTTCAATCTTTTCTTTAAGGCTCAGAATTTCCGAATCTGCTTCATCCCGGGAGACCAATGAATGCTTTGCCGTTTCTTCAAGGTCTTTCTTCAGGTTCTCCTGATCTTTAATCTTGTCTTCCAAGGTCCGCACAAGTCCGGGAAGATCGCCTTTCAATTCCTGCAAATCATCAAAATTTGAATCCACATGCTGAAGAGCAAACAATAGTCGCAATCTATTTTCCAAATCGAACTCCTTCGCTGGTCTATATACTTTGAACTGGGTTTGTTGACACTTTAGTCAATGTGATCGTTACGTTCTGATTCAGTTGTCGTGCAGCATAGCGTAGTCTCTGTCGTAAAGGTTTGAGAATGCCGTGTTCTGTTTCCCAGTGTCCGGCATCAACGAGCGCGATTCGATCACCGGCGGAATGAAATGTGTGATACCGTACATCCGCGGTAACAAAAACGTCGGCGTTCGTGCGAATTGCTGTATCGAGAAGCTCGGAACCGCTCCCGCCACATACGGCGATTGTCCGGACTCTCTGCGAGGTGTTCCCTGAGTACCGAATGGCTTGCGCGTTGAGCGTTTGCTTGCATCTCCGCAAAAACGAGAGCAGCGTCATCGGACGACTGAGGACACCGATTGCTCCCATCCCGAAATTTGCACTTGGCGTGTTTACCGGATACACATCGTAAGCAACTTGTTCGTAGGGATGCACTTTCATGATTGCTTGGACTATTGCACGAACACACGTCGTAGGGGAGACCATTTCAATGCGTACTTCTTTCACACGTGTAAAGGAACCCCGTTCGCCAATAACAGGGTTTGATTCAGCGGTCCCTTTATATGTTCCTGTTCCTTCCACTCTGAACGAACAAGAATCATAGTTGCCGATTGTTCCTGCACCCGCTTCAGACATTTCCTTTGCGACTTGTTCGACGTGGGTCGCAGGAACAAATACCACGATTTTCGAAAGTTTGCCTTCCAAGGGAGAAAGAAATTGTATTTCCTGGAGTCCGAGTGTCTGTGCAAGAACAAAACTTACGCCGTTCCGTGTAATATCCAGATTCGTGTGCGATGAATAGACCGCAATCCTGTTTTCTGCGAGAGTCAGGAGGTTTCTGCCTGTATCATCGGCGTCTGTTATCGAGGAAGCTTGATGAAAGAGCGGCGGGTGGTGCGTAATGATGAGATCGGTTTTCTTCTTTATTGCTTCGTCGACAACCCCATGTGTTATCTCAAGCGCAATCATGATGTTCGAAACGCGTTGTTCGTGTCGACCGAGTTGAAGGCCGACATTATCCTTGTCCCAGGCGGTCCATCGAGGCGCCCACCCCTCGACGATCTGTTCAACGTCTGCAACGGTCATGGCTGTTCACACTACACATAAAAAAAGTGTCCCGCCTGTTGGGCGGGACACTTTTCGGAAACTTTGGGTTGCAATTCCGGTCGGTTAGCTTTCTTATGCCTTTTTTGATGCGCATCTCACACTGATTGAGCACAAACTCTCATAACACTAACCTAAGGAAAAATCCTCATATTTGCAACAGAAAGGGATGGTTCTTCACGATGTACCACCTCAATCTGCATTGTGTCTTATGACAAAGTCGATTTTTTCAAACGTGACGTCCCTGAGGTGTCTGACCTCCGATTCGATCTTTTGAAAGTTGAGATCAAATTCCGCCATCAATTTTTGCTGGGTCTCTGGAAGTGGAATTCTTTGTAGAAGATCGGAGCTTATTTTGATGGCAGCAAGAGGATTATTAAATTCATGGCAGACAGTTACAACAAGTTCACGGATTGCCTGCGCGCGATTTTCTGCAATGCTCATTCTCTTTTCGACGGCGTGCATTTGGTTCTTTACCTTAATTCGATCGATAATATTGACCAGGGTCCGCGGAACATGGGCGTTCTCCAATTCATCCTTAACCAGGAAATCTTCAACTCCCAATTTCATCACCTCAACGGCGAGTTTGATGTCCTTGGTGGAACTGATCATCACCACAGGAATCTTCTGTTCCATCTGGCTGATTCGGAGACAGAATTCAAGTCCATTCAAGTCCGGAAGAACAAAATCTGTCACGATGATGTCGAATGATGGATTTGTCTTGATCGCCGCAAGCGCATCGTCGACATTGGTCTTTCGTGTAACGCGGAAGACTATACCGCGAGCTTTCAAAAGACTGTCCTGAAACACTCTTGCAAACGAAGGATCGTTGTCGACGAGCAACAGAGAAATTGCTTTGGAGGCCATTGGGAACCTGAGAAATAGTGATGAAAGTATAAGACTTCTTTCGTTGAGTTTCAAACCGAGTTCCGTGTGGCGTCAGTTTGTTGCTTTTCTCTCTGAAATTTGTCTATATTCTCCAGTCACGCGCCGGTCAAGTTCCAAATGTCTCCAGTATTGATCGAAATCTTCCAAGGAGAATTGCATGCCTGCTAAGAACAAGATTCTCGTGGTCGACGACGAGGAAGCGCTTAGGACGGTGCTTGCTGCGGAATTGGAGGGAGAAGGGTATCAGGTTTCTACGGCGGCTGATGGTCAGGATGCAATTAATATTCTTGTATCCTCGATATTTGATTTGATTCTTCTGGACATCAAGATGCCGAACGTTGACGGATTTGAAGTCCTCAAATATGTCAAGGAACGTCGTCCTGCAACCAAGATCATCATGCTCACCGGATTTGCGGACCTGAAGAATGCTATCGAGTCCAAGAAACTGGGAGCGGAAGACTTTGTTAGCAAACCATATGATTTGGTGGATTTGCTGACGACCGTGGAAAGGGTGCTCACGGGTGTCTGATGTACAACGGTGAATGATTCCGGATGCCCAAGAGATACCACATTCTCATCGTTGATGATGAAGAGTCGATTACCTACCTCCTTAAAACCGAATTTGAAGATCATTCCGAATTTGCAGTAGAGACCGCCCTCAATGGCGTAGACGCCATCAATCTTATCCAATCCCACATTTTCGATGTAGTTCTTCTTGATGTAAAAATGCCTCGTGTGAGCGGTATTGAAGTGCTAAAATTTGTGAAGGAGCACTCGCCTACCACGCAAGTGATTATGCTTACCAACCTAACAGATGTGAAGACAGCGATCGAGACTGTCAAGCTGGGGGCGTACGATTTTGTGGGGAAGCCATACGACACAGACGAACTCATGGCTACGGTGCATCGGGCCATTGAACATCGTCAGCTTGTCATCCAAAAAGAGGTTAATGAACTTGTTCGATCCGGTGAGATCGTCGGGGACTGCAAGCAATTCCGAGATGTTGTAGAAAACGCAAAAAAGATCGCCGCGAGTGAAACATTTGTGTTGATTCAAGGCGAAAGTGGGACGGGAAAAGAACTTTTTGCCCAACTGATGCATCGACACAGTTCCCGGAAAGATCAACCGTTTGTTGCCGTGAACTGCGCAGCAATGCCGGATCAGTTGCTCGAAAGTGAACTATTTGGACACGAAAAAGGATCATTTACCAGCGCCGTTAGTACGAAACAGGGACTTGTCGAAGTTGCCGATGGCGGAACTCTGTTTCTTGATGAAGTTGGCGATATCAGCATAATGACCCAGCCTAAATTGCTCAGATTTCTTGAGACCGGTGAATTTCGTCGTGTAGGAGGCACTGTAACGCGACAAGTCGACGTCCGTGTAATTTCAGCAAGCAACAAAGACCTTCAAGAGGAGGTGAAATCCGGCCGATTCCGAGGAGATCTTCTATTCCGGCTTAACGTTATAAGCTTGCGACTGCCTACGTTGTCGGAACGGAAGGAAGATATCCCTATTCTCGTTCAGCATTTCTTGGCCAAGAAATCGAAAACAAAGCGATTAAGCGATGAAGCTCTGGAGCTCCTTATGAAATACAATTGGCCAGGAAATGTACGGGAACTTGAGCACGTGATCGAAGGGGCGCTTGTCATGGCGCAATCGGACGAAATCCAGCCTAAGGATTTTTGGCTCAACAGCTCCGTTCGACCGCAGATTGAGAACGCACCGGAGACAAGGGAGATGTCAAGCAATCATGGACTACTTTCTCTTGAAGAGTTGGAAAAAATCCAAATCGAAAAAATCTTGAAGCACAACATTGGCGATCGTACGAAATCTGCCGAGATGTTGGGCATATCCAAAAAGACTCTTTATCTGAAGATTAAGAAATACGGCATACGTGTAATTGGCGCATAGCGGCACACTTCCTGCGTCACCCGTTGTTTTCCATCATTCCCCCGTCGCTTTCACCCGAATCCTCACGCAACGACCCACTGAAAGCTCTGGTATCAAAAATATTTTCTACCCTGTAACTTTTTGGATCTAAATCAGTATTTAGGGTAGGGATATAGCCTACCTACATTCCCTGAACTCCTTCTTGTTGAGCCAGCAATCGGTTACTCGTGGTGGGGTGGACCGAGAACCTGGCTCAACTCCTTTTATCCCCCTTCTCATTCTTGACTTTCCACCGATTATTGTCTACTTTTTTCAATGCAAACCGTATTATTGTCGATTTTGCTGCGATTATCGGCACCAAGTCCCACCTTAAGATACTCTCATGCCTACGTTCCAAAGTCCTGACTATTATTCTACAGACACATTGCTTTCGGAAGATGAAATCATGGTCAGGAGCACTGTTCGAGATTTTGTCGAAGACAACGTTCTTCCGATCATTGAGAAGCACAATCGAGCTGGAACATTTCCGCTGCACCTCGTGAAACAAATGGCAGAACTTGGACTCTTTGGGGCAACGCTTCCGACTAAATATGGATGTGCGGAATTGAACAATGTCGCCTACGGTCTTATGATGCAGGAATTGGAGCGGGGTGACAGTGGTATCAGGAGTTTCGCATCCGTCCAAAGCGGTCTGGTTATGTACCCCATTCACACTTTTGGATCTGAACAACAAAAGGATTTTTGGCTTCCACTGCTTGCCAAAGGCGAGAGGATCGGCTGTTTTGGTCTAACTGAACCGGATTTCGGCTCGAATCCAGGGGGGATGGTTACGCGTGCGGAACGAACTAAAGGTGGATTCCTTCTCAACGGTGCAAAGATGTGGATTACCAACGGGACCATCGCCGACGTTGCCGTCGTATGGGCAAAACTTGATGGAGAGATTAAAGGTTTCTTGGTAGAGAAGGGGACGAGTGGATTTTCTGCACCAGAAATGAAAGGAAAGCACTCATTGAGAGCGTCAGTTACCTCTGAACTAGTGTTCCAAGACTGCTTTATTCCTGAGTCCAACTTGCTCAGTGGCTCCGGAGGGCTCAAATCTCCGCTGATGTGTCTTAGTCAAGCGAGGTACGGAATTGCCTGGGGGGCTTTAGGTGCCGCAATGGCTTGCTACGATGCTGCTTTGCAGTATTCCAAATCGAGAATACAATTTGATCGTCCGATCGCGTCATTCCAGTTGACGCAGGAAAAACTGGTACACATGATTACTGAAATTACCAAAGGGCAGCTGCTTTGTCTGCAGCTTGGCAGATTGAAGGATCAGAACAAGGCGAAGTTTAGTCAGATTTCGATGGCAAAGAGAAACAACGTGTACCATGCCTTGGAGATTGCACGTATGGCCAGGGAGATACTTGGTGCAAATGGGATCCTTGACGAGTACCCGGT
Source organism: uncultured Ignavibacteriaceae bacterium (assembly GCA_964579855.1). GTDB lineage: Bacteria > Bacteroidota > Ignavibacteria > UBA10030 > UBA10030 > JADGQA01. The sequence goes on from CAZOIM010000020.1 coordinate 22,391, forward strand.
TATGAGGCATGCAGCAAATCTCGAGTCTGTAAAAACTTATGAAGGAACGCACGAAATGCATACCCTGATCATCGGGGAGGACATTACGGGAATACCGGCGTACAATTGATCCGAACATCTATTTCTCATTATTCAACAACTATGATATTCAAGAAAATCATTGGGGAAGCAATCACGTATGATGATGTGCTGCTCCTGCCTGCGAAGTCGACAGTGCTGCCGAGAGAGACGGATGTCAGAACGAGACTGACGAGACATATTGAATTGAATGTCCCTCTCATCAGCGCTGCAATGGACACTGTGACTGAGGCCACGATGGCGGTGGCGATGGCACGAGAAGGTGGTATAGGAATCCTTCACAAGAACATGACCATCCAGCGCCAGGCAGAAGAAGTCGATCGCGTTAAGCGGTCAGAAAGCGGGATGATCCGAGATCCCATCACCCTTACTCCGGATCACACTGTGGGACAGGCCCTGGAGATGATGAGAAAGTACTCAATCTCAGGAATCCCAATTGTACACGAAGAGAATTTGGTCGGAATTCTGACTAATCGTGACCTTCGCTTTGAACCCAATCTGGAGTTGACCGTGGCGAGAGTAATGACGGCGGGCAACTTGATCACCGCGCCAGTGGGCACCACTCTCGAAGAGGCCGAAGTGATTCTGCAGAAGAATCGCATCGAAAAACTTCCGGTTGTTGACAAGAACGGGAAACTCAGAGGACTCATCACCTTCAAAGATATTCAAAAAAAGAAACGACACCCCAATGCGTGCAAGGACAAACTCGGACGACTTCGTGTCGGCGCTGCAGTTGGAGTGACTTCCGACACGATTGAACGGGCAACCGCTCTTGTTGAGGCTGGTGTGGATGTTCTTGTCATTGATACGGCGCACGGTCATTCGAAAGGTGTGATTGAGATGGTCCGACGCGTCAAGTCAAAATTCAATATTGATATTATTGCGGGTAACGTTGGAACGGCTGAGGCGACGAAAGAATTGATCCGCGCAGGTGCAGATGGAATAAAAGTAGGCATTGGTCCTGGTTCCATTTGTACAACTCGAATCGTTGCCGGCGTTGGAGTCCCGCAAGTGACCGCCATTATGGAGTGCTCCAAGGCGGCCCAACGGAACCGCATTCCAATCATTGCTGACGGCGGAATCAAACAGACTGGCGACATTCCAAAGGCGATTGCTGCCGGTGCAGATGCCGTAATGATTGGAGGGTTGTTCGCGGGCGTTGAAGAAAGTCCCGGAGAAAAAGTCCTTTATGAAGGGAGAAGTTACAAGATGTATAGGGGAATGGGATCAATTGAAGCGATGAAGGAGGGGAGTAAAGACCGGTATTTTCAGGATGTGGAAGACGACTTGCAGAAGCTCGTTCCCGAAGGAATCGAAGGACGTGTTCCATTTAAGGGAAACCTGGCCGATACGGCTTACCAGATGATCGGCGGACTTCGTGCAGCCATGGGCTATTGTGGATGCAAAACGATTGGTGAGATGAAAGCGAAGGCACAATTCACGCGAATGACGGAGGCAGGATTACGGGAAAGTCATCCGCACGATATCAACATCACCAAGGAAGCTCCCAACTATCATTTGTGAAATCAGGGTCGAATGTTTGCGCGACGTCTTGAAGCAGTACGGCAAAGGATCTCCGAGTCGCGTCTCCATGGATTCCTCGTTACATCCCTTCCGAATATCCGATACCTCACTGGATTTACAGGCTCAAACGCCATCCTTTTCCTTTCCAAGGAACGCGCTCACTTCTTCACCGACAGTCGATATAGGAACCAGGCTCCAGGAGAAGTAAGAGAAGCTCTCGTGACAATCGCCTCAGGAAGTTTGTTGGAAGCATTCTCCAGGCATGCAGTTGTTTCCGCGAAAGAGAGAATTGGATTTGAAGCACGTTCGCTCTCAGTCGCAGTGTTCAATACTCTGAAACGAAGTGTTTGGAAAGGCAAACTTGTACCATCGATCGATTTGATCGAACGGATTCGAGCGTTCAAAGATGCAGATGAAATTTCGAAGATAAAACGCGCGGCTGAAATTACTGATAGAGTTTTCAATAAAATTCTTACTATACTTAAGCCCGGAATCCGGGAGCTGGATATCGCCGCCGAAATAGCCTACTGGCACAGGCGATTGGGTGCGGAATCAGAAGCATTTGATGCCATTGTCGCAAGCGGAGTCCGCGGTGCAAATCCACACGCGCGGGCTTCCATGAACAAGATTCAATATGGCGAAATGGTAACGATCGACATGGGATGCAGAGTAGATGGATATCATTGTGATCTGACCAGAACTGTATCGGTCGGAAAGCCGAGATCTGAGATGAAGAAGATCTATGCCGCCGTCCTCGATGCCCAACGGAAGTCAATCGGAGAGGCAAGAGCGGGGGTGAAAACCAGAGCACTGGATGGAATCGCGAGGAAGAGTATCCGCGACAAAGGATTTGGCAAATACTTTAGTCATGCCTTGGGACATGGACTTGGATTGGAAGTGCACGAGCTCCCGCGAGTGTCTTTAAGAAGCAAAGAAGTCCTGATGGAAGGATCGGTCATTACCATTGAGCCGGGAATCTATATTCCGCTCCTTGGCGGAGTGAGAATCGAAGACGATATTGTCATCCGAAAGCATGGCAACGAGATTCTCAGCAAGGTGCCGAAGGATTTGGTGACGCTATGAAGGATGAATTTCGCAAAGTTCTCATTATCGCATACTATTTTCCGCCGATGGGATTGAGCGGTGTGCAACGGACTGTGAAATTTGCCAAGTATCTTCCTCAGTATGGCTGGAAGCCAACGGTCTTGACTGTGAGCCCAAGGGGGTACTACGCAATCGATGCATCCCTGCTCAAGGAAATCGAAGATGCCGGCGTCGAAATCGTCCGAACGAGTTCTTTGGATGCTAACCAGCTCTTTTCGAACAAGGGTGTCATCAGAATGCCTTCGGAGTGGATTCGCAGAATACTTCAATTTGTTGGCGACACTTTTCTTATCCCGGACTCGAAAATTGGGTGGAAATCAAAAGCGGTAAAGAAAGCAAAAGAGCTGTTAGCAAAAGAACATTTCGACCTGATTTTTGCGACCGCGCCGCCGCAAACAGATTTCCTCATTGGCGTTGCTCTGAAGAAAGCTACCGGCGTTCCACTCATCGTGGACTACAGGGATTCATGGCTTCAATATCCTTACAAATACTTCCCAACGCCTTTGCACAGATATCTGCATTACAGGCTTGAAAAACGAGTCCTCAAAGCTGCAGACAAAGTTCTCGTTACTCATCGCCGGGTTAAAGAGAATCTGGTGAAACGCCATCGGGCGCTGCACTACAACGACGTGGTGATTCTTTCCCAAGGCTACGATCCCGTTGATCTTGAAGTGAAGCCTCAAGAAAGGTTACAATTGCCATTAAAGCTCCGGATTTGTCACACCGGTACATTTTATGGGGGCAGGAATCCCTCTACATTTCTGCATGCCCTCAAGAATGTTCTTGACAAACATACTCACTTGCGTGGCAGAATCGAGTTAAGTTTTGTTGGTAACGTGAGACGAGAAGATCAACGTCTCGTAAAGAATCTCGGCCTCCAAAACGACGTAGTCTTTCACGGATACCTGGAACATCAAGAAAGTGTCAGCCAAATCCTATCCTCAGATGTGCTCTGGTTTGTCCTTGATAACGACTACCAGACCCCGGGAAAGCTGTATGAATATTTCGGCGCGCGCAAACCGATACTGGCATCAACCGTCGATGGGTACACCAAGCAGCTCATTCAGGAAAGCGAAGCGGCTCTATGCGTACCCATTTACGACGTAAAGGCCCATGAACGGGCCCTTCTAAACTACTTCGATCAATTTGAACACAAAACGCTCAAGAAAATCCCGGAGATATTTGCTTCAAGGTTTAATCGAGTCTCACTCACCGGCGAGCTTGCGAAGAATTTTGAATCTCTCATGAACTATGATGTGAATGCATTCGTCAAACTAGGCTCGGTTCAAGAATGAAGATCCTTATCGTCGGGTCAGGAGGAAGAGAACACGCGATTTGTTGGAAACTGAAACAAAGCCCTGAGCCTTCGCAATTGTTCTGTGCTCCCGGAAATGCAGGCACCGAGCAATTTGCCGAGTCCATACCGATCAAGGTCCATGAAATAGAAAGCCTCTCTCGTTTCGCAAAGAAGGAACATATTGATCTTACGATAGTAGGACCCGAACAGAGTCTGGCAATGGGCATTGTGGATGCGTTTGAGAAGCAAGGACTCACAGCTTTTGGTCCCAGCCAATCTGCCGCGCAGCTCGAATCCAGCAAGATATTCGCCAAAGATTTCATGACGCGGCATTCGATTCCAACATCTCGCTACCGGAGCTTTGGACGGTCCGATGAAGACGGTGCACGCGAGTTCATTGACAGCCTTCACACACCAGTTGTCGTGAAAGCAGACGGTCTTGCCGCAGGAAAAGGCGTGATCATCTGTGCGACGAGGCAAGAGGCAATGCTTGCATTTCGGACTATGGTGCATGATAAAGCCTTCGGGGCCGCTGGGGATCGCGTGGTTATAGAGGAATTCATGCATGGTGAAGAAGCATCGTTCTTTGTCATAACGGATGGAGAACGCTTTGCTCCTCTTGCATCAGCTCAGGACCACAAGAGGATCTCCGACGGAGACAAGGGAAAGAACACTGGAGGCATGGGTGCGTATGCGCCTGCTCCGATCGTCAGCAAATCTGTTGCCGAACGCGTAATCAGAGAAATTGTCAATCCAACAATTCAGGGAATGAAATCCGAAGGGATCCCTTTTGTTGGTTGCCTCTACGTAGGATTGATGATCACCGCTGAAGGACCAAAAGTTGTGGAATACAATTGCCGGTTCGGAGACCCTGAGGCACAAGTCATCATTCCCTTGATTGACGGTGATTTCGCTAAAATTCTTCTCGCCGCAGCAAAACACAACCTTGATCCCGCGAGTGTTCACCAGCATCCAGCCTCGGCAGTGTGCGTCGTGATGGCCTCGCAAGGATATCCGGATGACTATGCGGTAGGGAAGAAGATCCTCGGCTTGGATAAAATTGTTCCCGAAGACGGCGTGGTCGTTTTTCACGCAGGAACGAAAAGGCAAGGGAATTCCGTTTTCACCGCTGGAGGAAGAGTTCTCGGTGTGACAGCAATCGGTTATGATCACGCTCTTGAAGAGACCATTCGATCGGCCTACAGTGCGGTTGAACGAATCACGTTTGACGGAGCCTACTACCGGGGGGACATCGGAAAAAAAGCTCTTAAGACAAAAATCTAGAAGAAAGGTATTTTCTTGAACATACTCGTGACCGGGGGCGCTGGATTTATTGCCTCTCATATTGTCGATGCCTATATACAAGAAGGACACGACGTTGTCGTGGTTGATGATCTTTCTGGCGGAATCAGAAACAATGTCAATCCGAAAGCAAGATTTGTCCATCTCGACATTCGGGATAAGAAACTCGATGCGGTCTTCGGATCGGGAAAAATCGATGTGGTCAATCATCATGCGGCGCAGATGGATGTCCGGCGATCAGTTGCGGATCCGC
>CAZOIM010000021.1:0-27724 GCA_964579855.1 uncultured Ignavibacteriaceae bacterium
CACCCGGTGATCCCGCCGCTCTTTATTCGGTAACATTTTCTCCCGTGCAAACGATGTCGCCAGATTCTGCCGGATATTCTCGAGTCGCAAGCGGACAGTATCAATTTGCCGGGATCGGACAAGGAAACTTTCTCCCGATCCAACTTCTCCCAATGCCGCAGCTTCACCGAAGCATTGATTTCAACGGCAGTTATCACGCCACCCAGGATCTGAGTTTTTCAGGGGAGTATGCAGCCACACGGTTCGATCAGAATCGGTTCTCACCTCCGGATCAGCAAAGCGTTTCGGGGGGAGCTATGAAGTTTGGGATGCAATTCAATCCGAAGCAATTGATGCTCTTTAATCGAGACTTTGGAGAACTGAATCTCGACCTCTCTGACAGATTTGTTGACAGGGCATTCGCGCCCCTTGATCGTTTCAACAACGTGGAGTTTGGCAGAGAATGGAATCTCACAAATCTCACGAGCTCGAATGAAGAGATCCGGGAAGCGTCGCTGACATATAAGCCAGGACGATCGTTGAGTCTTGGAGGAGGTTACGGTCTGCTTGATCGCTCAGGGGAAACGAAATCAATTCGAACGCACGGTGAATTTGAGTTGAAAGACTCCACATTACCTGCATTTCACTACAATTTTGAAAATATATCCAATGATGACTATGTCGGTCGACAGAATTCGAGTTGGCTGCGCCAATACTCAACGATCAATTATCAGTATCGTTACTTTATCCCGAGTTTGCGCGTGACGAGTGAAGATAGGACTCTCTATAGCATTTCACAAGATTCGCTGTCTCCAGGAGCGTTCAGGATTTTCGAAGTTGCGCCGCGTCTAGGAGTAAGTATTCTGGGTCCTGTTTCTGGTTCGGTAGAAGTTCAATCTCGAATTGAAGACAGTTCATCGGACGGCCGGCTGAATCGTGCATCGCGGTCATTGACCCAAATGTATGCCCTGCAATTGTCGGATTGGCGGAACGTCTCCAGTTCCCTGGCATTCAGTATCCGATCAGTATCATTCTCCGATCTTTACAAACGGCGCGGAAATCCAGACGGTGAATTCATTCTCATTCGGTCACAATCGCGATATGCACCGCTCGAGCGCGCAGTTGAATCGGACATCTACTATGAGTTTGCCAGCCAACGATCTTCACGTCTGGAACGAGTGTATTTGAGGGTCCCGAAAGGGAGTGGGAACTATGGATATCTCGGAGACTTGAACGGCAACGGAATAGCGGATGACAATGAATTTCAACTTACGAAATACGATGGAGACTACATTGTTATCTATGTGCCAAGCGAAGCGCTCTATCCCGTCGTTGATCTGAAGTCAAGTGTGCGCCTGCGGGTTCAACCGTCAAGAATTCTCCGAAATACTTCAACATTTTGGGAACGGGCATTAAAATCGCTGTCGATGGAGACGTACGCACGTGTGGAAGAGAACAGCAGCGACCCGGACACAAAACACATCTACCTGATGAATTTCAAATACTTCCAGAATGACAGTACGACGATTTCCGGTTCTAGTCAGGTACAGCAAGACCTTTTTCTCTTTGAAAATGACCCTATGTTGTCGTTTCGATTTCGCTACAGCCAAACTAATGGATTTGTTCAGCTTGTGTCTTCAGGTGAAAGAAGCTTGTTAAGAGAACAGTCTGTGCGCATTCGATCTCAACTAGGTGTCGAAATTGGGAATCAAACTGATCTTGTGAACAAGTTGGACAGAGTACTCGCAAGCGAACCTTCATCGAGGGAGCGAGATATCACTTCGAATTCGCTCATTTCCGATTTTTCATACAAGCCTGAAATTCGCTGGGAAATTGGGTTCAATTTCTCAGTCTCACGATCTGTCGACAACTTCGATTTGGGAAACACTACCGCCGATATCAACGGTCAGGGTATTAGAGTCACTTATGGTCTGCTTGGTGCAGGTCAATTGCGTTCTGAATTCAGTCGGGAGGAAGTTCTGGTGAGCAACATCCGACCGGATGCGGTACGTGGCATTCCGTTTGAGCTCACCAACGGCGATGCGATCGGAAAAAACTATTTGTGGCAACTTGCATTTGACTACAGAATTAACCAAAATATGCAGGTTTCGCTTCAATACAATGGCAGGAGTGAGGGAGGTCGACCACCAGTGCATTTGGCTCGCGCGGAAGCCAGAGCATTTTTCTAACCCTCCTTTGCGGATAGCCCTACTCCCCTGGGTCATCCCATTGTGCCGCAGAGTTCTGAAGCGTCAAACACCCGATTCAACATTCTCAGTTTCCAATTTCAAACAAAATGGTTCGTCTCATTGCAACTCATTGTCACGGCCGACGGCGCGCTTGCGAGGTGTTACCTGTCTCAATGCCGTTCTCATCTTTGATCGTCCCTGACGAATTGATGTTATGAAGAAAATCTATTGGACATCATTTATTTCGAAGATTGGAACGATCTATGTCGCTTCAACAGATCGAGGAATTTGCAAGATCAGTATTCCTGCGCAAGGCAAGAAGGAATTCCTCGGCTGGATTCAAAAACACTTCAATGGTACCGAAATAGCTGAAGTGGCCTCGAAAAACAGGCAGATCATCGACGAACTCAATAGATACTTCGACCGCAGGCTGGTAAAATTTCACAGTCGCCTCGACCCGATTGGCACGGATTTTCAGAGGGAAGTGTGGGGTCAGTTGCGCAAGATTCGTTATGGTACGACTATTACATACAAGGATCTTGCAAAACGAGTGGGAGTTCCTGGCGCATATCAATCGGTCGGCCGAGCGAACGGTGCAAATCCTTTGCCCATAGTCATTCCGTGTCACCGGGTCATTGGGATCAATGACAGCCTTGTTGGGTACGGTGCGGGGATCAAGACAAAGGAGTTCCTTCTTCGCCTTGAAGGCGCATTGCTCATCTAACGTTGACGAATTGCTCGAGAGTGTTTGCAGATCTTCCGTGTTCGCATTATGATTCTCGTGTCAAGCCCTATTTGATGTGTTAGGGTAAGACCTTCGAGATGTCCTTGCCTGCCTGACAAAATCTCCTTACCATTTTCACGCGCAGTTCACTTCTCATTTGTCGGGAATTCCATCCATGTCGTTTCTGGGCGATTTGAATCACGTTCAGCAGGAGGCCGTGAAGGCAGCCAATGGTCCTATTATGATCATTGCAGGCGCAGGAAGCGGTAAGACCCGCGTGCTGACCTATCGAATCGCTTATCTCATTGAATGCGGCGTCCCACCCCATCAGATTCTATCGCTAACCTTCACCAACAAAGCTGCGAGCGAAATGAAATCCCGCATCATCAAGCTTGTGGGAGAAAAGGCGAATGAGATTTGGATGGGTACGTTTCATTCAATTTTTGCCAGAATTTTGAGAAAAGAAGCGGAGGCATTGGGGTATTCTCGCTCATTCACGATCTATGATTCTGACGATTCTTTGCAACTGATCAAAAGAACCATGGAATCCTTGAACCTTTCGAAGGACCAATTCAATCCAAATGCGGTACGTGCGAGAGTCAGTTCTGCAAAGAACCAATTGATAAACCCGCAGCAGTATACCGAGATGGCAAAGGAGATGTTCGACGAAAAAGTGGCTTTGATTTACGATGAGTACCAAAAAAGGCTGATGAAGAATAATTCAATGGATTTCGATGACCTCTTGGTCAATCCCATCCGCCTCTTTGAGAAGAAACCGGATCGGCTTGAGCGATATCAGTATCGATTCAAGTTTATCCTTGTTGATGAGTTTCAGGATACCAATCGTGCACAATATGTTGTCACGAAACAACTCTCAGCCAAACAAAGGAATATTTGTGTTGTCGGTGATGATGCCCAAAGCATCTACTCGTTCCGCGGTGCGGATATTCGAAACATTCTCGACTTCTCCAAAGATTTTTCAGATTGTCAAACGTTTCGACTTGAACAGAATTATCGTTCAACAAAGACCATCCTTGCGGCCGCAGATAAGTTGATCCACTGTAACGTTGAGCAGATCCACAAAAAACTGTGGACGGCGAACGATCAAGGTGAGCCTGTGACCATTCTGGAGTGTTCAGATGATAGAGAGGAGGGACGGGAAATCCTGGAAGCAATTCAGCAGGAGATTACCGAAAAGAAACTTGACCTGAAGGATTTTGCGATCCTCTATCGCACGAACGCGCAGTCCCGCTCGTTGGAAGACGCACTCCGCAGGAACGGGATACCCTATACCATCGTCGGGGGGATAAGGTTCTATGAACGGAAAGAAATTAAAGACATCCTTGCCTATTTGCGAGTTCTTGCCAACCCTAAAGATGAGGAAAGTCTCAACCGAATCATCAACTATCCTCCTCGTGGTATTGGAGAAACGTCACTGACACGCTTACAGTCTTTTGCTGATATTCAGAAGATAGGACTGTATGAAGCCCTCACGAAATTGGAGAAGATATCAGATTTGCCTGACCGGGGGAGAAGATCGCTATTGGATTTCATCGGGTTCATGGAAAAACACAGGGCAATGCGTCCCAAGGTATCTTTGAGTGAGTTCGTCCGATCATTAGTGGATGAGTTGGGGATTCTCACGGTGTTCAAAGAAGAACGCACCAACGAATCGATGGCTCGATGGGAGAACGTCCAGGAGCTCTTGTCAGCCATTTCGGAGTTTGCAGATGAACACGCCGAAGGCACCCTTGAGGAATTCCTGGAAGAAGTCTCTCTAGTCTCCGATGTCGATTCGTACGAGGGATCCCGGAACGTCGTAACGCTGATGACGTTGCATTCTTCCAAAGGTCTGGAATTTCCGGTGATCGTTATTGCAGGAGTCGAGGAAGGGCTTTTGCCGTTCTATTCCAGCGCTATCGAGAATTCGGAGCTCGAAGAGGAACGGCGTCTCTTCTATGTCGGCATTACGCGGGCGGAGCGGAAACTCTATCTTACATACGCACGCATGCGATACCGATTCGGGGAACCCTCATACCTGAATCAATCCAGATTTCTGTCAGAGATCGGGGTAGAGAATATATTGACTCGTCGGAGCAGAACTTTGGACACTCACGTAGCTGATCGGGCGAACGGAAGGGGACGAATCGCGAATCGGACCGTGGTGCGTCGAGTTGCTGACGAGGATCAATACCACAAAGACGTCCTGCCTGACTACGATTCGGAACCCCAGGAGTCGGTTGATTTACACCAGGGGACAATCGTCAGTCACGAGATGTTTGGGCGGGGGAAAGTGGTAGCAATTAGTGGAAAAGGAGAAGCTCGAAAAGCTGTCGTGCAATTCGAAAACTATGGAATGAAGAGCCTGATGGTCAAATACGCAAAATTACGTCCTGCCTGATTACTCCTCCCAGCGATTCGATCGTACAATTACCACATTTTGCCAGTATTCTCTGTGGATATAATGTGTAATCAACGAATTGAACTCCGGAATCTTCAACGATGGAAGAATGATGTAGAATTTGGACCTTTTGCCAGTCCTTCTATCCTCCTGGTCAAGGAAAACATTGTATTGAGTGAGTGCATGATCGGTTTCCAAATCGCCCATACCGGTCTTAGCCTCCCCGAGAATGTGATACTTGGTCTTCGGATCATAAGAATAAATGTCAGGAGCCTTGTTTTCCTGGTCGCCGAATCCGTCATTATGGAATTCCCGGGGTGGCTGGTAGTCGGTTCGTCCATCGGCCTCGGTGATCACAAATCCATCCCGTAGGAAGATTTCGATGAGTTCGTCGACCAAAGACTGATGCTTTTGAAGATCTTCAGGGGAGCGCACAACGCGTTGAGAAAAACTGTGGGCAAAATGGGATTTGGAATATCCGAAGCAGTTGGCACAACCTACGATCCTCCCAGAACTTTTTGATAATAATGTTCGTAGAGAGTCACAATTTTATCCTGATTAAAATCATTTGCTCGTTTGCGTGCCGCGGCGGAAAACGTTTGGTGTTTGACTGGGTTTGTCAGCAGATCGACCGCGTACCTGGCCATGCGCTCAACGTCACCGATTTCTGCAATGAATCCAGTTTGGTTATGAATATTGAGCTCGGGCAGACCCCCAACGCTTGTTGAGATTACCGGAACTCCGCAAGCCATGGCCTCCAAGGCGGATAGTCCGAAACTCTCGGATTGGCTCGGCATCAAAAATAGATCTGCGGCTGAAAGAAGATCGATGATTTCCGCTTGTTTACCCAGGAATTTCACGTGCTCGTGTATCTCCAGCTCTCTGCAGAGCATCTCGCAAACGGATCTATCCGGACCATCCCCAATAAGAATCAGCTTACTCGGAAGCTTTTTTTGTACTTCGCTGAAGATGCGAATTACGTCTTGAACACGTTTTACAGGGCGAAAATTTGAAGTGTGGACAAGGATCTTCTCATTTGCAGGAGCCCACTGAGCGCTTACTTTTGCAGCATCAACTCTCTTGTATTTGTGTATGTCAACAAAATTTGGGATGACTTCGATGTCTTTTTCAATTCCGAAATTCGTCAGAGTCTTTTCGCGCAGAAATCGAGAGACGGCAGTCACACCGTCGCTTTGTTCGATACTAAATTTTATGGTCGGAAGAAAACTCGGTTCGAGACCGACAAGGGTGATGTCGGTTCCGTGAAGTGTTGTTATGACTTTGAGTTGCGGGATATTGAGCATTTGCTTCGCCAGATATGCGCTTGTCGCGTGCGGGATAGCGTAATGGCAGTGAAGGATATCAATCTTCTCATATCGCACGACTTCGACCATTTTGCTTGCGAGGGCAAGAGTGTACAACGGAAAGTCAAAGAGGGGATAATTGGAAGTCTCAACTTCATGATAGATGATATTGCCCGAGAAGCCTTGCAGCCGCATCGGAATTGCGTAACTAATGAAATGAATCGAATGTCCTCGTTCGGCAAGCGCTTTTCCGAGTTCCGTCGCCACGACGCCGCTCCCGCCATAGGTTGGATAACACGTCATTCCGATGTTCATACAATTGGCATCAATTCTAGAAGTCGCGTGAAGTGAAATAGTAGATCGAGAGCCAGTAGAAGAGCACTGCTGCGCCAAGCGAGTATAAGAATGGGGCGGGAGTAAATGCCACTTGATCTTGTGAAAACGGTGGCTGCCCGATCAAACGCACAGAATTGCTGAGCATTCCATCAAGTTGTGGGGTGATATAGTAGAACGCATCAAGTGCACGATGGTAAATATTGTTGTCCCATAATTTGTAAAGACCCTTCTCTCGAGCCTCGAGGCCAATCGAAATAAATGAGAAGAATAGGCCAATGATAATCGCCATGGTGGCATTTCTCGTCCATATTGCAACAAACGAAACAATAGAAAAATAGCACACGAACGCATATGAAACGAGGAGCCCAGCGGCAAGAAATTCAGTGTGCCAAATGCCGAGTTTGAGACCAAACACAAACCAGAGACCAACAATACAGTACATCAGATTTGCGACAACTCCCGCAGAAGCACCGAATGCACGACTGACAAACAATTCCCAACGTTCAAGCGGCTTGCTCAAGTAAAGCTCGACGATTCCTTTATCAAGGAATGACGTCATTAACGCAGCGGCTCCGAAAGTGCCAAGTACGATGATCCAAAATGTGGATTGTCTGAACAACATCAAAAGGATGAAATCTGCGCTCGACATTCCATTAAGGTTTCCAGGTATGCTCTTCCCGAACAACATAATTGCGGATGGATCTTCCGGAGACTTTTTGAGCCAAATAGCGAACGCTGCAATAATTATCGTTCCAACAAGAAAATAGAATACAAGCGTTCCGCGACGGAATGCCTCAAAGAGTGTGAATCTCATCATTGCAAACATTTTCATGCAGGGTTTCCGTTCGTGACAAGCTTAATGAAGGAATCTTCCAGAGAAGATTTTTGCTGGGTAATTGATTTTATCATGATACCCCAGGATCGGAGAAGATCAATGGTTCTATTGAGTTCGGCGTCGGTTGTGACAGAAAAGGTGGTGCTCATCCCGTCGGTTCGTACGAATGAAGGATCCAACCCAATCGTCTGAAACTGTTGCGCGGACAAGGATCCTTCAATCTGGATTTGATGAATGGTCGATCCCCCGCGAACTTCATCAAGTGTACCGACTTTGATGAGTGCTCCTTTATTGAGAATGGCCACCCTGTCCGAGATCATTTCCACCTCAGAGAGGAGATGGGAGTTGAGAAAAATCGATACACCATCTTTTTTCAATTTGAGAAAGAGATCGCGCATTTCCTTACGGCCAATGGGATCAACGCCGTCTGTGGGTTCATCAAGAAAGAGCACTTCGGGGTCGTTGAGAAGGGCCTGGGCGAGTCCAAGTCTTTGTAGCATACCTTTGGAGAACTTTTGAGACTTCCGGTCAGACCATTCTTTGAGTCCCACGAATTCGAGAAGTTGAAGGGCTTTGTCTCTCAGCACCGGTTTCCGCAGTCCATTCAATTCTCCGAAAAAGATCAACGTTTCTAAGGCGGTGAGAAATCCAGGGTAACGATGGTTTTCGGGAAGATAGCCGCAACGCGTTCTTGACTGCACATCCCCGACAGGCTTTCCAAGAAGGTTGGCAGTCCCCTTGGTGGCGTGAACAATCGAGAGAAGTATTTTGACGAATGTTGTCTTTCCAGCACCATTGGGCCCCAGAAGGCCGAAGATCTCCCCCGGGTTTACTTGGAGAGTGGTGTCGTGAAGTGCAGATACAGACGTCTTCCCAAGGAATCCAGAGGTGTATGTTTTTGAGAGCTGGTATGTCTCTACGATAGCCATTTTCGGGTTTTAAAATAGCACTAAGTTGTCTACAATCAAACAACGGAAGCCTCTTTACTGGGTTTCTCTTAGATTCTGCTTGACATCTTGTCAATAGTATTAGTACATTTAAGCAGAATCGTAAATGGGAAACCATGGAGAGTCGGCGGAACTAGACTCTCCTTTTTTGGGTTATTATATAAGACCTTAACAGTCGTATTTATGATCCAACTATCCAAAAAAGTCGAATATGGTTTGATCGCATTGAGGCATATGGCAATGCATCAGCAGGGCCAGGTCTTTACGGCAAAGGAAATTGCCAAGTTGTATGACGTTCCGTACGAATTGTTAGCGAAAGTTCTCCAAAAACTTGCACGCACCGGAACGATTGTTTCGATCCAGGGAGTCAAAGGGGGCTACATGCTTGTGAAGAAACCCTCAGATCTTCCAATATCCAATATCATCCGAATCATCGAGGGTGAAAAGCCCATGCTTGCAGAATGCTATGTCGATGGCCCTGATAGCTGTTCGATTTTTGACAATTGTTCGATACGGAGACCGTTGGGAAAAGTTCAGCGGAATCTGAATGTTCTGTTCGACAAAATGACGATACAAGAAATTGTCTAGCATAATACGTGAATTGAGGAAAAACAGTTCATCATGAATAATTCCACGAACCTCTTTGTTGAGAAACAGAAGGACTTTCTGAGCTTCTTGAAAACAAGATTCAATGTCTTTCATGATTCAAACGTATTCTTCAGAGATTTGCACTATGGGGTCATGTCCTTTCTCCAAGTCCAGGGAATGCCTCATCGTTACAGTTCAACGGAAGATCTTACGAAGCACGTTATCGCAGCCTACGAAGGCATGAAGCTCTTTGTTCGAATCGATGAAAGAACCTGGATGCTGAACTATCCGCTATTCAAAAAAGCGGTCGTAAAAATAGCAGTCGCAGCCAAACTTCCAACGCCTCCGGTTAAACCGACGGCTCCTGCAGTTCCTCAGACAGCCAATGTTCTTCAGGAAAAAGCGGCCGTTCCACCTCTCCCAGTTCAGGGCGAGCTGGCTGGATGATACTGGCCATTGCCATAACTGGCACTTAGCATTAATTGCGGGACTTTTGCAACGAAAGCGCATATGAGTACAGAGACTAACACGATCGAAGAACTTGCCAACAAGGAATACAAGTACGGCTTTGTCAGTGACATTGAAGCCGATGTTGCTCCACGCGGGTTGAACGAAGACATTATCAGATTCATTTCTCACAAAAAGAACGAACCTGAATGGCTTCTGGAGTGGCGACTAAAAGCATTCCGACATTGGTTGACCATGGAAGAACCAAAGTGGCCAAATGTCCATTACCCCAAGATCGATTACCAGAACATAATCTACTATTCAGCTCCAAAGAAAAAGAAAGAACTCAAAAGCCTGGAGGAGGTGGATCCTGAGCTTCTTAAGGCATATGACAAGCTCGGCATTTCGCTACGGGAACAAGAACGTCTCAGTGGAGTAGCCGTCGATGCCGTGTTCGACAGCGTTTCGGTTGCAACCACATTCAAAGGAAAGCTCCTGGAGCTGGGAATAATTTTTTGCTCATTTTCTGAGGCTGTGCTGAATCATCCTGACCTCGTGAAGAAATATCTTGGCACTGTCGTTCCGTATACGGACAATTTCTTCGCGACGTTAAATTCAGCAGTATTCACCGATGGTTCATTCTGTTATATACCCAAAGGTGTGCGCTGTCCGATGGAGCTTTCCACATATTTTCGGATCAATGCTGCAGATACCGGTCAATTTGAACGCACGCTCATTGTGGCCGAAGAGGGAAGCTACGTAAGCTACCTCGAAGGATGCACTGCGCCAATCCGCGACACGAATCAATTGCACGCCGCTGTTGTTGAATTGATTGCAATGGACAATGCTCAAATCAAATATTCGACAGTACAAAATTGGTATCCGGGAGACAAGGAAGGTCGCGGAGGGATCTACAATTTTGTAACCAAGCGCGGAAAATGTGCCGGAGTGAATTCAAAGATCTCCTGGACACAGGTCGAAACGGGCTCCGCAATCACCTGGAAGTATCCGGGAGTAATTTTGCAGGGTGATAATTCCGTGGGAGAATTCTATTCAGTTGCAGTGACGAATAATTACCAGCAAGCGGACACGGGCACCAAAATGATTCATATTGGGAAAAATACGAAGAGCACCATCGTATCAAAAGGTATTGCCGCTGGTCGAGGTCAGAATTCATATCGTGGACTCGTCGAAGTGAAAAAGAATGCGACGGGGTCGAGGAATTTTTCGCAATGCGATTCATTGCTGCTCGGCGATAGATGCGGCGCACACACATTCCCGTATTTGGAAGTCAAGAACACCTCATCAAAAGTGGAGCACGAGGCAACAACTTCAAAAATCGGAGAAGATCAAATCTTCTACTGCAAGCAACGGGGTCTTTCAGCGGAAGACGCCATATCGATGATCGTCAACGGATTCTGCAAAGAAGTGTTTCGAGAACTTCCAATGGAGTTCGCTGTTGAGGCTCAAAAACTGCTCGGCATCAGCCTCGAAGGCAGTGTCGGCTAGTCAAACAAAGAACAAAAGGAAAATCAATGCTGGCAATAAATAATCTTCACGCGAAAGTAGGGGACAAGGAAATTTTGAAGGGAATCAACCTGACAGTGAATGCTGGCGAGGTTCACGCCATTATGGGACCGAACGGATCCGGTAAAAGCACTCTTGCAGGAGTCCTGGCCGGTCGAGAAAGCTATCAGGTAAGCAAAGGAGATGTTCTCTACAAAGGAAAGAACTTGATTGAAATGGCCCCTGAAGAGAGGGCAAGGGAAGGTCTGTTCCTTGCATTCCAATATCCGGTTGAGATTCCAGGAGTGAGCAACAACTACTTCTTGAAAGCAGGCCTCAATGAAATTCGCAAGGCTCGTGGACAGGAGCCCCTGGATGCGGTGGAATTTCTTCAACTCGTCAAAGAAAAAATCAATATTCTCCATATTGACCAAAGCCTCCTCAATCGGCCTGTCAATGAAGGGTTCTCTGGCGGAGAGAAGAAGAGGAATGAGATCTTTCAAATGGCGGTTCTGGAACCCACCCTGGCGATCTTGGACGAAACTGATTCAGGCCTGGACATTGATGCCCTTCGTATCGTTGCTGATGGGGTGAACAAACTGAAAAACAAAGACAACGCGATTCTTGTTGTGACCCACTACCAGCGCCTCTTGAACTACATAGTCCCCGATTTTGTCCATGTCCTCGTCAATGGGAGAATAGTCAAATCGGGAGGGAAGGAACTGGCACTGGAACTCGAGGAAAGAGGATATGATTGGGTCACGGATGGCATGGAAGTAGTGTCACATTGAATACGGACTGCGAAACCATGACTGTAACAGCAAAAAAATATGATTGGTACCTCAAGACTTTTGACTCATTGGAAAAGAGCCTTAATGGTGAGTCAAAGTCCGCAGTTCACGCAATACGGAAAGACGCGATGGCCCGATTTGTAGAACTCGGATTCCCTACCGCGCACCACGAAGAATGGCGCTTCACGAATATCACGCCGATCAGAAACACCGAATTTCGCTCCTCTTTGCAGTTTGCCGATGAGGGGATCACAAAAGCTGTTGTGGAACCGTTGTTCGTCACGGATAGCAGCAGCGTCAGGTTGGTGTTCATCAACGGCCACTTCGCATCCAAGTTGTCAAACGTGCCAACGTTGGAGAACAAAACCAAAATCGGGAGTCTGGCTTCGGCGCTGCAAAATGCGGACGGTTCCATCAATCGGCACCTGGCACAGTATGCTTCCACGAAACTCAATGCATTCGTTGCTCTGAATACGGCCTTCATGCAGGATGGGGCCTTCGTCCAGATCGGTGATGGCGTTGCACTCGATCATCCCATTGAATGTCTTTTCGTTACAGCCTCTTCGGGCGGACCGTTGATATCGAGTCCAAGAAATCTTTTCGTTGTTGGCAAGAATTCCAAGGTGACAATTGTTGAAAGTTACGTAGGCTTGGATAAGGGAGTGTACCTGGACAATGTCGTGTCTGAGATCGTTGTCGGAGAAGACTCGGTGGTGGAACACGACAAGCTTGAATCAGAAGGAGAGAATTCTTACCACGTTGGGACAATTCAGATTCACCAGGCGGCAAGAAGCAATTATACCAATAACGTGATTTCTCTGGGTGGCAAGATTGTCCGCAATAATATTACAGTTGTTCTGGCTGATGAGCACGCAGAGTCTACGCTTAATGGTCTTTCCTTGGGGACAGGCGATCAGCTCATTGACAGCCACACGACCATTGACCACACGATGCCCAATTGTACCAGCCACGAGCTCTACAAATCTATCCTTGACGGAAAAGCAAAGGGAGTGTTCAACGGGAAGATCTTTGTGCGCCAGGATGCACAGAAGACAGATGCAAAACAGACCAACAAGACTCTGCTACTCTCCGACGACGCAACGATCAACACAAAGCCACAGTTGGAAATATTCGCTGATGATGTCAAGTGCACGCACGGAGCAACAGTCGGGCAACTCGACGAGGAACAAATATTCTATCTAAGATCGCGCGGTCTTGGGGAACGATCGGCAAGGGATATACTGACCTTCGCATTTGCGAGTGATGTTGTGGAACGCATTCACACGGCCTCGCTGAGAGACCAACTTAGACAACTTATCCAACGTCGACTCGAACACAGTCGAGAACATCGAGAACCAGCTTGACCACTCATCAACCCATATCCCCGGAAATTGAAGGTCACCACAGCATTGACGTGGAAGCGATCAGGAAGGATTTTCCTTTGCTTTCCACATCCGTCAATGGTCATCCGCTTGTGTATCTCGACAATGCAGCAACAAGCCAGAAGCCAACGTCAGTAATCAACGCGTTGTCGGATTACTATCAAGAGTACAACTCCAATATCCACCGCGGTGTGCACTACCTTAGTCAAAAGGCTACCGATGCATATGAGGATGCCCGATCAAAGATTGCCCGTTTCATCAATGCGGCCAGATCTCAAGAAATCATTTTCGTCAGGGGCACAACAGAGGGAATCAATCTTGTCGCGCAGACGTACGGTCGCAAGAACATCAAGGCTGGTGATGAGGTTCTTGTATCAGCCCTCGAGCATCACTCGAACATCGTTCCATGGCAGATGATTTGCGAAGAGAAGGGAGCCAAACTCGTCGTAGTTCCGATGACAGACGATGGTGACCTTGACATAAGTGCATATCAACAACTGCTGAATCACAAGACCAAGATCGTCGCGATCACGCATGTTTCCAATGCCCTGGGAACAGTGAATCCCATAAAAGAAATGATTGGGATGGCACACCAAAAAGGGATCGCGGTACTCATCGATGGCGCCCAAGCCGTACCCCATATGATGGTTGACGTGCAGGATTTGGAATGCGATTTCTATGCTTTTTCAGGCCACAAGATGTTCGGGCCAACAGGAATCGGTATCCTGTACGGCCGAAAAGACATCCTGAATTCGATGCCGCCGTATCAGGGCGGTGGTGATATGATTAAGTCCGTTTCGTTTGAAAAGACCATTTACAATGACCTTCCCTACAAATTTGAAGCGGGCACTCCGAACATATCGGGTGGCATCGCGCTTGGAGTGGCGGTCGATTACATGAACAACATGAATCGTGAAAACGTGGGCGACTATGAGAACTCGCTTTTGGATTATGCAACTGCTCAGTTGTCCGGCATTCACGGTGTGGACATCGTTGGGAAATCGAAAAGCAAGGTGAGTGTGATCTCCTTCGTCATGGATGGTGTCCATCCGCACGATATCGGTACGATACTCGACTCGGAAGGAATAGCAATTCGGACGGGCCATCATTGTGCACAGCCGATTATGACTCGTCTTGGAATTGCAGCAACGGCAAGGGCATCGTTCGCATTCTATAACACGTTCCAGGAAATCGACGCACTGGTGCGTGGCATACACAAAGTGTCAGAGGTATTCGGAAAATGAACGAATTACAGACACTCTACCAGGATGTAATTCTCGATCATAACAAGAGTCCGCGAAACTTTCGGGTGATGACTGATGCTACAAACGTCGTTGATGGTTTCAACCCTCTTTGTGGTGATCACTACAAAATATACCTTAAAGTTGAGAACGACATTGTCAAAGAGGTATCGTTCCAGGGCTCGGGATGCGCGATTTCGAAAGCATCGGCGTCTCTTATGAGCGTGGTTATGAAAGGGAAATCAAGAGTTGAAGCCGAAAAGCTCTTCAATCAATTTCATCTTCTCGTAACGGAAGGGGTGAACCCAGAAACTAATTCAGCCGAATTGGGAAGACTTGCAGCGTTTGCTGGTGTATCAGAATATCCTGCCCGTGTAAAGTGCGCGATTCTTGCCTGGCATACAGTCCATAGCGCGCTTCAGGGAAGGAATGAAGAGATTTCAACGGAATAAAAGCCAATAAAGTGCAATAACAAACATCCAATGAGGAGACAAGGGATATGGCAGAGATAGCGCTCGAAAGCATGCCGCAGGTGAAAGAAGAAATCTTCATTACGCCAAAAGCGGCGGAGCAGGTGAGGAAAGTAAAAGTCGACAACAACATCCCGGTGAACTTTGCCCTGCGACTGGGTGTCAAAGGGGGAGGATGCTCTGGATTCAGTTATGTTCTTGCCTTCGATGAAAAACCGCGATCAGGAGACAAAGAGTTTTCCATCGAGGGTTTGAATGTGTACGTCGATCCAAAGAGTCTAAATTTCCTGACTGGCACAACCCTCGATTTTTCAGATGGCCTGAATGGTCGCGGGTTTGTTTTCAATAATCCAAATGCCCACAAAACGTGCGGCTGTGGAAACTCATTTGGCGTTTAGTCCATGGAACCTTCAGAGCTGAATATCCCTCAGTCTTCACCCGGTGCTCCTGCTGCGGGTGAGAAAACCGTGCCACCCGACAAAGTGTGGGAGGCATTGAAGGAATGCTACGATCCTGAAATCCCCGTCAACATCGTCGAGCTTGGATTGGTCTATGAGCTAAAAGTCGAAGAAGAAGTAGCGGGTGAGGCAAATGTTTATATACGGATGACACTGACTGCGCCTGGTTGCGGAATGGGACCTATGATTGCGGCAGACGTTAAACGTAGGGTTTCGCAAATACCCAGCGTCAAGAATGTCATGGTGGAATTGGTATTCGATCCTATCTGGAGCACGTCGATGATGTCTGAAGCCGCAAAGTTGATGTTGAACATTCAATAACGTAAACAATAGATCACAACTACTTGTCAATAGCTTAAAGGAGTCTAGCATGGCTTATGAATGGAAGTTTAACCCGCGTCCATATTCTGACGATGAAGCTAAGAAACTTCTGGCCAACGTAGTGAGTCTTGAAACGACCGACTGGCATTACAATACACACCACAAGGGTTACGTCACAGCCCTCAACAATATCGAAAAGGGACTCGAAACGGCGGATCGCGCTACCGCAAACGGCAACTACAGCGTCATCGGAGAATTGAAACGACGTTTCACCTGGAATCATTCTGGTGCGTTGCTTCACGACGTGTACTGGGAGGTGTTAGGCGGCGATGGTGATCCAAACAAGGGAAAAGAAGTGAAAGCAGCGATCGAAAAGGATTTCGGATCATTTGATGTTTGGAAAGCGGATTTCAAAGCCGCCGCTGTCTCAGCAAAACTCAGTGGATGGGGCCTGCTGGTGTTTGACAGATTGTATTCTGGCCGTCTACTTAACGTGCTTGTCGACGAACATCAGTACGGCGCAATATGGGGAGGCGTACCGCTCATATCCTGCGATGTCTTTGAGCACGCTTACTATCATAAAGATGGACCAGCGCGCGCCAAGTATATCGACAATTTCATTGCAAACCTGCACTGGGGACGCATCAACGAGCGATACAAGAAGTTCGTTCAGTCAAAGTAATAGTGTTGCGCAGTACTAATCAGTATTTGAATAGCCGGGTCTTTCGATCCGGCATTTTTTTTTGATTCTTGCTCATCGTGGTAGATTTCGCTACTTTGATCGGGAATTTTCTCAGCGATCTTCTGGTCTTGAAAACTTTCTTCGCACTAATCGTATTCTTCCTGGCATCTGATGTTGCTCCGGCTCAGCACAAGACGGAGCTGCAATTTATCAACCGTGTATCGACCGGCAGGCTTCAGCAAACGGTTCGGGATCTCGTGAATTTTGGCAATCGCCAAGGGGGCACTCGTTCAGGGGATAAAGCTGTGAAGTATCTGACGAAGCAATTCAAGACTCTTGGCTTAAAGGTCGAGGTCCTCGAAGACCCCGAAAGGCTTACGTTTACAAGCGATCAATGGAACGTTGAAGTTCTCCAACCAGCGAAATTCAAAGGACTATTGAGCCATTCCTGGCTGGCAGGATTTTCACCGTCGGCTCATCGAAAGAGTGTCCGTTTGATTAGTGTTCCCGCTAATGGTGACATTTCGAAAATCGATGTTGACAGTGCCGCAGTCTTACTCGATCTGAACAATGCCAATCGGCTCTACAAACAACTTGCTGAAAAGGGAGCTGTTTGTCTGCTCACGTGGGCCGAGGCGCATTCTGATGCGTACGCCAATTCGGCCTTCATAGAGAATCTCTCACCGAGTCTGGACAATCCAATCCCGGTTTTTGATATTTCACGAAACTCGGCAATCTCGCTGACAAAGACACTTGATTCAAAAAGGACAGTGCTCATCACGTTTTCGTCCAAGACTCGGATACTGAAGGGGAAGTCAAAAACCGTCGTAGCGACGCTTCCCGGTAGAAGCAAGAATTACTACATCGTGTGTGCTCACGGCGATTCAGATTCAGGAGGGCCAGGAGCCGATGACAATGCGTCGGGAGATTCGGGAGTTCTTGAAATCGCACGAATACTGTCTGGGATGAACCGCAACGGAATGTTGCCAAAGCCTGATTCTTCCATCAAGTTCATCATTTGGGGGAGTGAATATTCATCCACGGAACAGTATGTGAAACAACACAGCACTTTGCTGAGCAATATCGTGGGCGTACTCAATTTCGATGAAATCGGTACGGGAGCCACTCGCGATTGTATTTATTTCGAAGGGAACGATCAAAGAATAAACTATACGATGTTAAAGATTCTCGAGAAAGTCGGTGAGGACTATGCCGGGAAGAAATCCTTCTGGCATGAGGCTACAACGAATCCTTCACAAGGCGGGACAGACTCATACGTGTTCCTCCCTAACTATCTGAGCCGGCTCGGTGTCCCAGTCGTGGAAATTCCCTCGATTACAGTGTACACCGCCGCTTGGCAAGAGCCAAAGTCCATCTTTCAGCCAAAGGAGTGGCGGACGAAGGCTTGGAAGGGACCAGAGGATTCGGTCATCATAGACTATTCGCTTTATTATCATTCGTCCATGGATCTTCCAAGCACAACAACGGACAAAGAACCAAAAAACATGGTCTGGGGAGTAAGAGCGGTAGGAATCGCACTTTTGCGGTTGCTCTGGCAGTAGTGTGCAATCCCCGCTTGCTTGACACCCCTCTGTGAATTCATTAACTTGAATTTATGGACGACACCAAGCCATCCGATGATGCTCAAGATCCTGGATCCGAGACGACCAATAGTGATGGACTCCATTATTGGCAGTATTGTGTCAACTGTGGAACAATACTCGAGGGCAGGAAGTGCAAGCTTATCTGTCCGAAATGTGGTTTCTATCACTCTTGCAGCGAGCCGTAGAAATCCTGCTGTTCAAGCTACGCCTCATTGTCTTCCACACTAGCTCCGAAGATGTCTCATCCTCTCAGTCAATCTTCTCAGTTCATTTACAGATTCCGGGGGCAAACGTATGACCTTTCAGCTCGTACGTATGTGATGGGGATATTGAACATAACGCCTGATTCGTTTTCGGATGGGGGGATATACTTTGACGCAGACCGTGCGATTGCCAGGGGAAGGCAATTGGGTGATGAGGGCGCAGATTTCATCGATATTGGCGGAGAGTCCTCGCGACCCGGTTCTGAACCAATCTCAGAAGAAGAAGAGTTGCGAAGAGTAATTCCAGTCATTCAACGATTGGCCAAAGACATTTCGATTCCTCTTTCAATCGATACGTATAAATCCGGCGTCGCCGAACGAGCGCTGGATGCAGGTGCACAGATTGTGAACGATATTACCGGTATGACTTTTGACTTGAGGATGATGGATGTGTTGCGAACATTCAATGCATGTGCGATCATCATGCATATGAAGGGAACACCAAGGACGATGCAGCAGGAACCAACCTACGTGGACGTTACGGAAGAGATAGCCCGGTTCCTTGAGGAACGGACAGAAAGAGCAAGAGATCATGGAATCGCGAATGTTATTGTTGATCCGGGGATTGGCTTTGGCAAATCTCTTCAACACAATCTTGAATTGTTGAAGAACCTTCCCCGATTTGCGAAATTGGGATATCCGTTGCTCGTTGGTCCATCCAGGAAATCATTTATCGGCAAGCTTCTCGATGCGTCCGTTGACGATCGCCTGGAAGGAACGGCCGCCGCCGTTACAAGTTCAATCCTTCGAGGAGCAAATATCATTCGGGTGCACGATGTCAAGGAAATGAAAAAAGTCGCGATCGTCGCAGATGCACTGAAAAACGATTCTGTATACCCATAGATAATCTTGTGAATGACCGCATCGAAAGACTCGCCGTGCTGATTCCCGCATTCAATGCGGGAAGGACATTAGACGTACTTCTTGCGAGATTGGAATCGGTTGTTCTTCCAAAGAATGTACTGGTGGTAAACGATGGCTCAACCGACGAGACATTGAACATTGCGATAGGTCGTGGGACGAAAGTAATCAGTTTGGAGAAGAATCAGGGAAAAGGGGCTGCACTTCGTAAAGGCTTCGGCCTCCTTAAGGATGACGTCGACATTGACTGCATAGCGACGATTGATGCTGACCTGCAACACAAACCGGAGGATCTCGTTCAATTTGAACGGAAGAGACGAGAGACTGGCGCTGATATTGTAATCGGTCTGCGAAAACGGATTGGTACAGAAATGCCCCTGCACAGGAGAATGTCGAACGCGATTACCTCGTTCCTGGTATCATTGCGAACGGGTGCGCGGGTTCTGGACAGTCAATGCGGATACAGGCTGATTGGGAGGAATGTGTTGGAAGGGGTTTCAATGCAATCTTCTGGATTCGAGGCGGAAACGGAGTTCCTGATCAAAGCGATAAGGAGTGGGTTTACAATTCAGTATGTTCCAATCCAAACGATCTATAACGGTGAAGTGAGCCATATGTCAAATTGGAAGACGACGATGAATTTCGTAAAAGTACTTCTTCAGGCCTATTAATGGGTAGGTTTGAGGAAGAGCGGAAAGATCTCGTCGCGGCACTACGGGACAAGGGAATTACAGACGAAGGCGTGCTTGAAGCCATAGCACACGTTGAACGGCATCACTTCGTTCTTGAGCCATTCTTGAACAGAGCCTACGAAGACACAGCGCTGCCGATTGCAAAAACTCAAACCATCTCACAGCCATACACCGTCGCATACATGACACAGGAATTGCGAGTTGGCAAAGATTCTAAAGTCCTTGAAGTCGGAACGGGATCAGGATATCAAGCTGCAATCCTTGCTGAAATTGGATGTCGTGTTTTCACGATCGAACGTCATATCGACCTTCATCTGCAATCGCGAAAGTTGCTCGAACGACTTGGCTATCGCGTAGCAACGCGATGCGGTGATGGAACGGTTGGCTGGTCCGAGTTTGCACCGTACGATGGGATCATCGTCACTGCGGCTGCTCCGGAAGTTCCGGATGCCCTCTTGTCTCAATTGGCAGAAGGGGGAAGGTTGGTCATCCCAGTCGGAGACCTCGACACGCAATCTCTTCGAATTATCACGAAAGATGGCCCGAAATTTCACATCCGTGAAGACCGGGGATTCAAATTCGTTCCGCTCATTGGCAAGAAAGGCTGGGGGAACTAGCACGCTGCCACAAACCTGTTTCTCCACATGACGAGATTGTTAGCAATTGTTGGTCCCACCGCATCCGGAAAATCCGATGTAGCCCTTGCAGTGGCAATTCGGCTGAACGGAGAAATCCTATCGGCCGATTCCCGTCAAATCTACAAATATCTGGACATTGGCACTTCAAAACCACCAAGCGACGATCGGAAGAAAATTCAACATCATTTCATTGACGTGCTGGATCCGAAACAGGATTACAATGCGGGAACGTTTGGCATAGAAGCACGACAAAGAATATTGGAAATTGGCAATAGAGGAAAGCAACCAATTCTTGTTGGTGGGTCGGGGTTGTACGTTAAGGCGGTCATCGATGGGTTCTTCGATGGACCCGGGCAAGACCCCGAGTTTCGGACTCAACTTGAGCAGCGCGCGTTGAAGGAGGGATCACAGGCACTTTTGAATGAACTTTCCAAATTCGATCCGGAAAGCGCGTCTGTCATGGAACCGAGCAAACCCCGCCGAATCATTCGCGCACTTGAGGTATTTCACATTACAGGAAAGCGGCTTTCAGAATTCCACGCGGAACAATCGACTGTCGCTCCCTTTGAAACTTCTCAATTTGGTCTTGAGTGGGGAAGGGCATACCTCTATGAGAGGATTAATCAGAGGGTAGATTTGATGTTCTCGCTGGGATTGATTGAGGAAGCGAGACAGCTACTCAAAATGGGGTATGAACCAAGTCTCAACGCGCTGAATACAGTCGGCTACAAGGAAGTGTTCGGACATCTCAAGGGGAAATTGGCCAACGATGAAATGGTAGAGCTTATTAAGCGGAATTCGCGCAGATTCGCAAAGCGTCAATTGACTTGGTTTCGTCGCGACGAACGCATCGAATGGATCACCATGGACGAGAATACTCGATCTGAAGATGTAGCGGACTTGATTGCGCGGAAATTTGTTGCCTCTTGAGATACGTCTCGAAATGCCTGAAAATGAAGAAAGCAGGTCATATGACCTGCTTTCTTTTTGTCGGGGCGGGGAGATTTGAACTCCCGACCTCTTGGTCCCGAACCAAGCGCGCTAGCCAGGCTACGCTACGCCCCGAACTGTGGTACCAACCCAAAATACAAAATTAGGCTCATAATTCCAACCAGCATTAGTTCAATTGTGATCTTTGATTCGAAACGCGAATTAGCATGGCGCGTTGATTCCAAATTTCATTAATCGAAAAGTCAAAACTATGCAAGGCAACGGGCGGAGGTGTTGCCGAGTCCGAATGTTGATGATATATTTGTAACGTGTTCCCTCAACGATATCCTCTGTGTTCAATTTGAGAGTTCGTTCTTTGTCCGGGCAAAAAATCTGCTGTTAGTCTGTTTTTGACCAAACCACAATCCTCGATCAGTATTTGCACCAGCAAAAGATGTCTGACCACGTCTCCACTTGGCAATCCCAGGTTGGTCCGCGAGAACGGGATTTCAATCCCTCAACGGTTGTTGAGGGATAATTTGCCGACACAGAATGGGTGACTTTGTGCAGGATTCCACCTTGGCTTCATTGAATATCGAGTCAATTTTGACTACTTTTAGACTCAGGAAGGGAAAAAGACAAAAATGTCTGAGAATATCGTAGCAATTATCGGCCGTCCGAACGTGGGAAAGTCGACACTCTTTAACAGGCTCATCGGATCGCGAGATGCCATTGTCTTTGATACTCCCGGCGTTACCCGCGATCGCAAATATGGCGCGGCAGATTGGGTCGGTAAAGCATTTACCGTCATCGATACTGGGGGATATGTGCCCGCGTCTGAGGACGTTTTTGAAAAAGCCATTCGGGAACAAGCTGAGATTGCAATCAGTGAAGCCGATTCCATAGTCTTTTTGGTCGATGCATTAGATGGGCTTACTCCGCTGGACAGGGAAATTGCCGCGATTCTGCGAAAGTCGTCCAAACCAGTACACCTTGTGGCAAACAAGGTCGACTCGGAAAACAGAGAAGTGCTTGGTTCAGAATTCTTTGAATTGGGGCTCGGCGATCCATATTTGATTTCCGCGCTCGGTGGCAGACAAATTGGTGATTTCTTAGACGAATTGGTCAAAGATTTTTCTGATGATCCGGTGTCTGAAGCTGAAGACCTGCGTTCTCGACTGGCGATCATTGGGAAGCCGAATGTGGGAAAATCATCCCTCGTCAATGCTCTGCTCGGTGTTAATCGGCAAGTTGTGACGGAGGTTCCAGGGACCACTCGGGATCCCATTGATTCAATTCTCAAAAGGGATGGGCAGGATATTATCCTCATTGATACAGCCGGCCTTAAGAAGCGTAAACATACTACCGAGAGCATAGAATTCTACAGTGCCATACGAACACTTCGCAGTATAGACCGTTGCGATGTTGCCGTCATTCTCTTTGATGGAAAAGGGGGTGTGGACAAACAAGACATCCAAATTGTTGAGTCAGCGATCCAGAGACATCGTTCGTGCATCATCGCCGTCAACAAATGGGATCTTGTCGAGAAAGAAACCATGACTTCGAAGACATATGAGACAGCCATAAAAAAGCTGCTTGGGGTCTATGATTTTGTTCCGATTGTCTTTATATCGGCTCTTACCAGGCAGCGTATTTTCAAGGTCCTCGACGTCGCGTTGGAGGTGGATCAACAGCAGAGGAGAAGGATTGACACGAGTGAGTTGAACGATGCAATTCTTCCGGACATAGAACAATATCCTCCCAAATCCTCTTCTCCAAAACACATCAAGATCAAATATGCATCTCAAGTAAAGATCAAACCTCCCATGTTTGCCTTCTTTTGTAATGAGCCTAAGTTGGTCCAGGAATCATATCGAAGATTTCTTGACAATAAGTTGCGAGACCACTTCGGATTCTCAGGCGTTCCGTTTACAATAGTGTTTAAGAAGAAATGAGGCAAAAAATTCTTGTGGTCGGAGGCCTTGCGGCTGGACCAAGTGCTGCGAGCAAAGCAAAAAGGATCAATCCTGATGCCGAGGTGATTCTGTTCGAACAGGGTGAATACGTATCGTACGGAATTTGTGAAGTTCCATACTATGTCGGTGGGAAAGTCACATCGTTTGAAGATCTTAATCCTCTGGATCCGGCCAAGCTTGAACGATCAAGAGGCTTCAAGGTCAAGGTCGGGCACACTGTCGAAGAGATCTTTCCCACGAAAAAGAAATTGGTCGTTCGCGACTTGGGGCGAGACAGCGTATCGGAATTCGCGTATGATAAGTTGATTCTCGCAATGGGATCAAAACCGCGGAATATCTCGGTGCAAGGTGTCGAAGCGAGAAACATCTTTCGGGTAAAATCCCTCGCGGATGGAATCGCGATCAAGAAATTCGTCGAAGAACGAAAACCCATACGATGCGTTATTGTGGGCGGTGGATATGTGGGTATGGAGCTATGCGAGGCCCTTATCGGACTTGGGATTCATGTTACCTTGCTTCACCTTGAAGACTATCCAATGACTGGACTGGAAGATGAATCGAGGAAAGCAGTACTCGCGGAACTCGTTCATAACAGAGTCGAATTCAAGCCACGGCAACAAGTGACCCGATTTGTGTCTGATTCCGAGGGCACGATCCGTAGCGTTGCGACAGAATCAACATTGTATGACTGCGACTTTGTTATCCTTTCTATTGGAGTTGAACCAAATACAAAGCTGGCATCAAAGGCTCGAATTGAACTCGGACGTAACCATGGTATACTAACTGACGAACGGCAATTAACGAATATTGACTCCATTTTCGCAGCTGGTGATTGCTGTGAGGTCAAGAACATGGTTACCGGAAAGTGGATGTACATCCCTCTTGCGACGTATGCAAGCAGACAAGGTAGAGTTGCGGGTGAAAATGCGGCTGGTGGAAGAGCAGTTTTCAAGGGGGCAATTCGCTCAATTGCCGTCAAAATATTCGGAATGGAGATTGCTCAAGTCGGTATTAGCTCCTTGGAAGCCCAGGAGTCGGGATTTGATTTCATCAAAATTCACGTTATGACTGATTCCAAGGTGAGTTATTTCCCCGGCAATACGAAGATCGAAATTGTCGCCTTGGCAGACAGGAGATCACGCAGGATCTTAGGTGCTAATGTGTTCGGGGGGCCGGGATCCGTGCTCCGGGCGGATATCCTTGCCTTCGCGATTCAGCAAAAACTGACTGTGGAAGAATTGGCTCAACTTGATCTCATCTATTCACCGCCATTTTCGCCATTGTGGGATCCCGTGCTCATTCTCGCTAATCAGATAAAGGGTAAGCTGAATTAAAGGACCTGCAATGCGTCGAATTCAAATCAAGAGAAAGCACCAAGTTGTTTATTTTGAAATAGATAGTCGAGATTTCCAATGAAAAATCTTACAATCATTAACCACCCTTTGGTCAAACGAGATTTGACCATCTTGCGAGATGAGAAGACCCCTTCATATGTCTTTCGTTCGGTCCTACGTCGAATGGCAGCTCTTATGGCCTATGAGGTGACGCGAGATCTTCCAATGAAGACAGTCAAAGTAAAGACTCCTTTGGAAAGTACTACCGGGAGCATCATTGAGCATCCGATTGCACTGGTCCCAATCCTCAGAGCGGGACTTGGTCTTGTTGGGGGGTTTGTCGAAGTGTTTCCTGAAGCCAAAGTTGGACACATAGGGTTGTACAGGGATGAAGCAACGCTACGACCTGTCGATTACTATTTTAAGGTTCCCAAAGATCTCGAAGAATCGTTGGTCCTTGTTCTCGATCCGATGCTGGCCACTGGAGGGAGCGGCGCTGAAGCCGTTACTTTCTTGAAAGAAAAGGGTGCTCACAACATTCGATTCGTAAGCCTGGTTGCGGCGCCTGAAGGAGTTAAAGCCCTGCACAAACGTCATCCGGACGTAATGGTATACTCATGTTCACTTGATCGGGGATTGAATCGGAGAGGGTATATATTGCCGGGCCTTGGCGATGCGGGAGACAGAATCTTTGGAACGGAGTAGCAACGTGGGTGTTCGAATATTGTTCCTCACGGTTTCTATTACTTTCTGCGGAATCACAAATTTATATTCCGAAAGGCCTCGCATCCCAGCCGAACTGGATGCCCTGGTTTCGGAAGGAGTTGATCTGACCCTCAGACAGGAATATGATCGTGCAGACTCGGTGTTCCGATATGTGATGATGAAATTTCAGGGTCATCCGCTCGGTTATCTCTATTCAGCTGCCGTAATGGAGGCGAGGTCCATGGATTATCTTGATCCACTGGATTTCGGTAGATACGACTCTCTTCTCGGCTTGGCTAAGACCGAGGCAGAAAAAATCATCAGTGATTATCCGGATTCCCCGATGGGCTATTATTATAACGGAACAGCGGTTGGGTATGACGCTTATGCCCAGGTTGATGCTGGGAATTGGCTCGGGGGAATCATGAAAGGTCTTTCGGCCGCCTCCGACTTCAAAAAGTCGGTGGCATTGGATTCGACATTCTATGATGCATATGTTGGAGTGGGTACCTATTATTATTGGAAGAGCCGGAAAACAGATTTCTTGAATTGGGCATTGGGAGACCGTCGCGCAGATGGGATAAGGCTCCTGGAAATTGCTGCAGAAAAGGGAGAACAGAATAAATATACGGCTTTGAGTGCACTCTCGGCAATCTATCTTGATTCTCACGAGTTTGATCGATCGATTCAATGCGCGAAGCGTGGTCTTGAACGATATCCCGAAAATCGTATATTCCTTTGGGCACTTGCGGCGGCACTGGAACAATCTGGCACCTATACCGACGCTGTTCAGACGTATAAGCATTTGCTTGCCAATATTCTCAGGACAAAGATGCCCAACCCCTACAACGAAATTCTCTGTCGGCTGAATTTCGTCAAAGCAAGCCTTGCATTGGGCGAGACTCAAGGCTTGAATGTACAAATTGACGCGATATTATTGTATGAGCATTCCGTGTTTCCGGAGAATCTTTCGAAGAGGGCAATAATCAAGTTTGAACAGGCAAGAAACATTCGGGCACAGTTGGTTGTTAAATAATAATCTGATCATCTGTTATGGCTCTTCCAATTGGAATCGTGAACGACAGCCAGTATAAAAAGAAGCTGGACGATCTTATCGCAGTGTGCCGAAAGAACCTCCGATCGGTTGACGAAGATCTCCTCTCACGTGCCTTCGCGATGAGTCTGGACGCCCATAAGCACAATATTCGTGCGTCCGGTGAGCCGTATTTCCATCATCCATACGAGGTGGCATTGGTGGTGGCCAAAGAAATTCCATTGGATGATATATCTGTTGCGAGCGCACTGCTTCACGATGTTGTTGAAGACACAGAGATCGAAGTCAAAGACATTCGCGCCGAATTTGGCGATACGATTGCGGACATCGTCGACGGCGCAACGAAAATTACCGATATTTTCGAAAGCCACGAGGTGACGCAGGCCGAAACATACAGGAAACTGCTTCTCTCCATGGTCAACGATATACGTGTCATGCTCGTGAAGTTTGCCGATCGGCTACACAACATGCGGACGCTTGAATACCTGCCACCGGAAAAGCAACAACGGATGGCCAAGGAGACTCTCGACATCTATGCCCCATTCGCGCATCGATTTGGACTTGGAAAGATCAAGTGGGAGCTGGAAGATCTATCATTCAAACATCTCTACCGGACGGAATACGATCAGGTAGCCCGTCAATTACGATCGCGACGCAGGGAACGAGAACACTACATCAATCGATTCGTCGTTCCCATAAAAAAGAGACTTGGGGAACAGGAAATCGTTTACGAAATCGAGGGACGGCCAAAGCACATCTACAGTATTTATAATAAGATGGTCAAACGTGCTAAGCCTCTTGATGAAATTTACGATCTCTTTGCAGTGAGAATTATTCTGGACACGAAGGACAATAGCGATTGCTTCATTGTCTATGGGATGGTTTCAGAAATCTACAAACCTGTTGCAGAACGATTCAAAGACTACATCTCCATACCAAAGCAAAACGGGTATCAATCCATCCATACGACGGTCATTGGGCCGGAAGGGAGGATGGTCGAAGTCCAAATACGGACGCGTGCAATGCACGAAATTGCGGAAAAGGGAGTTGCAGCGCACTGGATGTA
>CAZOIM010000022.1:0-24472 GCA_964579855.1 uncultured Ignavibacteriaceae bacterium
CCGTTGAATGTTTGAGACCCGCAATTCATCTATCATTGAAGAAATGCCTGCATGTGTGCCAAGCAGGATCAATATTGAGCCGCTATATCCAGATGCCGGCATCCCCGTATTTGGATCGCTCCCAACCATCACTCCATTGATATAAAGTTTGGCACCACTGCTGCCCCATGTCGCAGCCACATGGGTCCAGGTATTTTTCGATAACAACGTTGTCCCGGAATTCATGCTGAATGCAGCCCAAGCAGTTGCGCTGAGCTGACCAGTTGCATCGACACTCATGCCGAACGTCCACCCGCCCGCAGCATTGAAGTATTGTCCCTGCTGGATAAGATTCAATCCTGTGCTGAAGGACGGAACATAGACCCAGAATTCTATCGTGCCATTGCTCTGGCTGAGGAGTTGTCCGCCAGGATAGTTGAGATATGTCCCTGATCCGGCAGGCATTCCGCTTGGGGGATTCAGAGTCAAAGACTGGGTCAATCCGTTACCTCCCTGCCCAAAAGAATAACTTGGTGTTGCAGAAGGATATGCCGTTCCACTTGCAGCACCATTATTATTGTACGCTGAGATGGTTGCACTCGTAGAGCCATTAAAGTGATCGAGCAGTACGGTGTTGGCATCGGCTGTATAAGGAACAACCTGTGCAGCGGCTTGATTGACTGATAGTATCAACGTCAGGGCAAGACAGGTCTTGAGAAAATTCAATGGAGTTCTAAGATCGTTTTTCATGAGGTTTTCCTTCCTGACTTCCGGAAGAAGCAGGCTTGACAACGATAGTTTTTGCGGGACCGTCTGGAACTGGTTTGGAGTCGAAGAGGAATGAAGCCAACTGATCTTCTGGCACGAATCATTTTGCCGCCAATGAAGAATCAAAATGTAAAACGCCGAATGGTAATTCTTGGGAGGAAAAATCTGAAACGACTTCGGAAAAAAATTAGCCTATAATCACGACTTAGTCAAGCTATGCACGTGATGGAACTCAAACGTCGATTGTCAAAACTGAGAAGGGCAAAAAAGAGGTGGGGATTTTAGAAATTTATAAGCAGTCGATTGATGCTTAGGTAGTCATCTGTCGACATATCGATGTCTGCTGCTCCTACGATCTCTTCGATCTGCCATGCCTTTCGTGCACCGACGATAGCAGATGTGACAGTCTGATTTCTGAGAACCCATGCAACCGCGAGTTCACCCGGATCTATATTGTAACGCACGGCAACGGGTTTCATTTGAGCGAGAAGAGTGGTGACTTTGGCACGATTGACTTCGTTGAATTTAGAATTCTTCCGGCGCCAGTCATCAAGTGCGATCTTGGCAAAGTCGAATTTCCCCGTGAGCAATCCCGAAGCCATCGGGCTGTACGCGACAACACCAATCCCGTGCGTTTGGCAATAAGGCAGAAGTTCACGCTCAACATCTCGATCCAACATGTTGTACATAGGCTGAAGAGATTGCACCGGGGCCACTGCCAGGCATTGTTCCAGTTCCGCAACAGAGTAATTGCACACCCCAATGTTTCGCACTTTCCCCTCCTTTTTCAACTCCGCCATGGTCAACCATGAATCTTCGATCGGGGTATCCACATCCGGCCAATGAATCTGATACAAATCAATATGGTCGGTTTTCAATCGCCTGAGACTGTCCTCAACTTCTTTCCGAATGCTCTGCGGCTTGAGACTCTTGGTGACTTTTCCGTTTTCGTTCCAGATCATTCCGCATTTAGTGGCCAGGAATACCTCATCCCGTATCCCACGAAGGGCTTGTGCTACGACTTCCTCCGAATGCCCAAGTCCGTACACGGCTGCAGTGTCGATCCAATTGATCCCGAGGTCCAATCCGCGATGGATGGCTTTGATCGATTCTCTGTCATCCACGGCACCCCAGCCAAATTCCCAGGATCCTCCAATCGCCCACGCACCAAAGCCAATGCCCGTAAGCTTTGGACCCGCGGTACCCAATTCACGTGTTTTCATCGTTCAGTTGTATAAGAGATATTTTTCACGTTTGATCATGAATAATGATCGTTGTTGGTCGATCGTTCGGAGCAACTCTTCAACCGAAACGCCATTCATCAACTGACGACGGATTTCGAATGTTCCGAGGACTTTGTCGAACATCTCCAGGCGATCGGGCTTAGCCCGGCCAAATATGTTGTATTCCGGAAATACGTGAACGAGCGCCTCGAGGATCGAGAGTTCAACTTGCGTAAAATTTACTTTGTCACGGTCGAGCACATGAAGTTGAACTCCTTCATAGCGAATGCTGGTAGAGTCTGCCGCGGTCGGCCTGTACGAGATGGGACGAAAGAAGATTCCCTGCAGATCTTTCGAATTGAGGTACTGTGAAAGCGCACCGCCATCCGCCCAGGGAGCACCTACAAGTTCAAACGGCAAGGTGTACCCGATCCCCTGGTTAGCAGTTCCGAGTTCACCGAGAACGCCCGTCATCGCAGCAAACATCGTGGTCGATGCGTGCGGAATATTGGGAGAGGAAGGCACCCACGAGAGACCCGTTTCATCCCACCACATCGTTCTCTTCCAACCGTCCATCGGAACCACGGTGAGCTTGCAATGAAGCGTATCGCTCATCCACATCTCGCCTTTGATCATTTGCGCCAATTCTCCAACCGTCATCCCATAGACGTACGGGATGGCATATGCCCCAACGAACGATTTGTACCTCGGCTCGAGCATTGGTCCTTCGACGCGAATGCCCGTTAAGGGATCAGGCCGATCCAACACGATGAACGGAATCCGGTTTTCCGCTGCGGCTTCCATCACGAGTCCCATCGTCGAAATATACGTATACGATCTCAGACCTATGTCCTGGATATCATACACGAGGACGTCAATTCCCTGCAACATTTCCTTCGATGGCTTCCTCGTTTTTCCATAAAGGGAATAAACAGGAATGCCGGTCCTCTTATCCAGGTAGCTTTCGACATACTTTCCCGCATCGTTGTCTCCGCGGACTCCGTGTTCGGGTGCATACAATGCGACGAGCTGAACACCGGGAGCATTTGCCAATACATCGATAGTGGGTTCCAGATCCGCGGTGACGCCGGTGGGGTTTGTAACAAGTCCAACGCGTTTTCCTTTGAGCAGATCGAATTGGTGATCACGGAGTACATCGATGCCCGGCTTCACGCGGGCTTGAGCCATGGCCTCGATGGAATGTGCTACCAAGAGCAGACACAAGATCCAGCTTAGGCTCCGAGAGCGGGTTTCCACGAATTTCGTTCCTTGGAAATCAGTGATTAGAACGACGACCTTGATACCTTCACGAGTTTATTGGACGATATGATGATGTACACGAGAAAAGCAACGACGGTCAGGAGAAGTCCCCAACCGAGTACAGTCGCCGGAGTGTCGACCAGACAGAAAACGAGCATCAGTACAAGTGCAAAGGAACTTCCATTCCTAATCCTCACAATTTCTTCGTTCTGTTGTCTCGGTCCGTCTTCACCTGTCGATTGGTCGTGATGCGAATGACGCGACGACCCTTGAGACTCTCCTACCAGAGGGAGAGATTTGCCGTCGACTTCCCAATTCTTGATCCAACTCAAATCTTCAAACAATTTCATCAACCGAGAAAAACTAGACTGATCGAGACTGAAGAAGTTTCGGACCAATTGTTGCTTGTGCTCTTCGGGTGACTCTTTCACGATCGTCTTCAACAATGTCGATGCCTTCTCGACACTCGTCTGGAACTCTGAAGAAAGCTTGTCATATCCTTCGCCATCGTGTCCGATCCTGCTCATAACCTCCCGGGTCTTCGTGGCAAACTTTGCGTGAAAGATTGCGTCTCGGAATGGTTGATCCAAACGATGCATGTTGGTTTGATCGATGAGGAAGCAGACTTCTTCAGGAAACGAGAGCGTACGTCCGTACTCTTTCTGAAGATTTTCAATGAATTGTTTTGTTTGGCTTTGTAATTCCATGGTTTCTGCTCATTACGTCCGGAACCAGTATAAAGAATTTTCCGCTCTTACCAAACAATGGTAGAATTACTTCGTAGCCCACTTCCTCATCAGCTTCCGCACTTCTTTGTCGTCGAACGATGCTGTATCATACCTTCCTGCAAGCATCCTTTGGCGTACCGCTTCGAACAACGACACAGCACACGCAACAGAGACATTGAGGCTTTGGATCATACCGAACATCGGGATGACAAAGTTGCCGTCGGCAAGTTCGGACGCTTCGTCGGAAACGCCACGGTGTTCGTTGCCGAAGGCCAGCGCGACCTTTTTCGTAAGATCCAATTCATAAAGCGGTGTTGTTCGCTTGCCCAAGTGCGTGGCGTAAACAACGTAACCCTCGTTGTGGAGCTTTGTGAAACATTCCGACACGCCCTCAAAATTTCGATGATCGACCCATTTCTTCGCGCTCGCAGAACTTTTCTTGCCCAGCTTTGGAAATTCTTCAGTCGTGTACACCAGCTGGACTTCCATAATTCCGACGGCGTCGCACGATCGCAGGATCGCACTAACGTTGTGGGGATCGTGAATGTTTTCCAGAATGACCGTCAGGTCGGGCTGGCGATGACGGATGACCGACTCAAGCTTCGCCAGACGTCGCTCGCTACTCATACAATTGGGCCGGAGCTATCGGAAAGATCAGAACATCGAAGTGTGGTACCCATGGTAGCACGTAGGTCAGTTTTTGCCGCGCCCAAGATCGTCGGCCAGTGATCTGTAGTAATCGGCTTGTTGCTGATTGCCACTCACCTGAAAGAGGTAGGAAAGGCGAAGAAGCAGGTTCCGTTTCTGATCGACCGGTTTGATACCGGATTTGAGGAACTCTATCAATGAGTCGACAGGGGGAATATTCAGATCCGGGTCATAACAATCTGCGGCATCGAGATAGGGAGCCTCCTCCTTGGGGCGTGCCGCTGCGGCCTTCCGATAGTATTTTATTGCCAGCTCAAAATTGTCGTAGGAAGAATAGGTGACCTCAAAGACGCTTGCGAGCCACATATAGGTATCATACGCAAGGTTGTGGAATTCTTTCGCGAGTTTTTCGCCAAACAGACAGAGTTCGTCGGGAGCAAGAGCGTTGTTCCAGAACAAGATGCGGTAGAGCATCACGTCCTGGATCTTTTGTTCTATGGCATCTTCAAACGCATCGAAGAGCTCATTGAAGTCTGTCGAGTTGGAGAATCTATTGCGTATTTCCTCAATTGTAAACCGAGGCATGGGGGAATCGACACCGAAGTGAAAAGAACGTAAAAAATTAACAAACGGAGATACGAAAGGCAAGGTCGCTAGCTCGATTTCCCAAACACCCTCATTCATTCAGGAATCGATGGACTCGAGCGTTCAGGTCTTCTTTCAATCTCCTTCAAGCGCAGACTGAGCGAAGGCGGGTTCGCCTGCTGCCAGATCGTATTTGGATTCGAGAGGTGTGCCGAACACCTTTGCCCTCTCGTCATCGAACTCGCCTTCCCATCGTGCAACGACCACCGATGCCAGACAATTCCCTACAACGTTGACAGAAGTTCGGGCCATGTCCATCAATTCATCAACCGCAAAAATCACCGCGACTCCTTCCGGAGGTAATCCGAAGGAATGGAGCGCAGCAAGAAGGATTACCAAAGACGCACGAGGTACTGCGGCTATTCCTTTGGATGTAACCATCAGCGTCAGCATCAACAAGACTTGCTGTTGGAAACCGAAGTGAATACCCGTTGTCCCCTCAGCCGCCTGCGCGACAAAAACTGAGGCAACGGCCAGGTACAATGTGCTTCCATCAAGATTGAAACTGTACCCGGTCGGAATCACAAATCCGACAACTCGGCGGGGTACACCGAGACGTTCCATCACTTCCATTGCTTTTGGCAGCGCAGCCTCGCTGCTCGTCGTAACGAATGCAAGAGCAAAGGGCTCCTTGACGGCTTTGATGAACTGCCGGACTGGCAGACGAATACTATACGCGACAGTTCCCAGTGCGATGACTACAAAGAGAATAAGGGCCAGGTAAAGCGTTCCGACAAGCATGCCAAGATTGACGAGTACGCCGAGTCCTTTGTGGCCGATGGTCGCCGCCATTGCGGCGCCAATACCAAACGGAGCGAACTTCATAACGTAGCTGGTGAATTTGAACATGACCTGTGAAAGGCTGTCACAAAACTCCAGAACGGGCTTGCCTTTCTTGCCCAACGCCATGACTGCCAGTCCAAACAGTACGGAGAACGCCACAATTTGCAGGACATCGCCTCGGGCCATGGCATCAATGATACTGGAAGGAAAGATATGAATTATCGTGTCTATCAATGTCATTGGATGAGACTGGGCCAGCGAACCAAGTTCGTCTTTTCCGGCGGTCAAGACGACACCGTAACCGGGTTTCGTAATGTTGACGACAGCGAGACCAATGAAAAGTGCCGCTGTAGTGACAATCTCGAAATAGACGAAAGCCTTCGCGCCCATTCGACCGACTTTCTTGAGCTCGCCACCGCCAGCAATGCCAACAACAATTGTCGAAAAAATAAGTGGGGCAATAATCGATTTGATCAGGTTGAGGAAGATGTTACGGAGGAAATACGCCTGAATTCCCCATTCCGGAATGAGCCATCCGGTCAGCCCTCCGACTATCAAACCAAGCACAATTTGTTTTGAGAGCGAGAGATGCCACCATTTTGACTTGGATGTGAGAGTATTGGTAGGAGGCATGCTGCGAGTCTTGTTGGGGAGTCAGTCAGCGATCGTACATCGAGCCAAGCTTTGGCAAAAGCGTTCTGGAGAATAGTAAGTTTTTCTCTCCCGTCAAAGAGCTAATTGAGGTCGGATGTATACTCTTACCGAGAGGAGATGCGAGTGTTCACAGGCGAGGTGGGCACGATGAGTCCGTCATATATGAACGGATTCAATGCTGGTAAACAGTCTCGATGGGAAATAGAATGGATTACTTGTTGAGGACTTTTTCGATCGTTTCGACGAGCTTCTGCATCGAAAAGCCTTTTTCAAGGTATTCAACATCCGTTCTCGCCTCCCAGGCACCGGCATCCTGGGCGGCACCGGTCATCATGATCACAGGTATCATGGAAATATCAGGGTTGTCTCTCATCTGTTCCACCATCATGAAACCATTCATGTTGTCCATGTTGACATCGGTGATGACGAGGTCCGGCTGCTCGGCAGCCGCAAGGGAGAGCCCCTCCATTCCGTCCTCTGCTTCGATCGTTTTGTAGCCTTTAGAGTTTAGAGCAAGGACGATGGATTTCCGCATCGATGCTTCATCGTCGACAATCAAGATTGTTTTCATGGATTCCGATAGTGTGCTGGAAACTATATTAGGGAACGACTTGGCAAAATGCAACCCTACCCGGCGTGCCGTCGCTACATTTTGATGTTCGATGTACTCGTTATCCTTGTTCTACTAATTCAGATTCTGACGAAATCAACGGACGAGAAGCATTTTCTTTGTTTGGGCCATCCCTCCGGTCTGCATTTTGTAAAGATACATGCCCGTAGCGAGCTTCGATGCATCCCAGGTGACAGTATAGACACCAGGAGATTTATTCTCGTTCACGAGAGTGGCGACTTCCCTTCCCAGAAGATCAAAGACCTTGACCGAGACGAAACCTGATTTAGCAATCCGTACTTCGAAATTTGTCGTTGGGTTAAACGGGTTGGGAAAATTCTGAGAAAGCGAGGTTGTTCTCGGAATGTTGTCGTCCGTGCGAACCACGTTTACCGTGATGTTGTCTGTCCCACCCGATTCCGTATACCGTGTGGCAAATTCTTGCAGGTAGAGATTCGCGATCCGTTTGCTTTGGATGATGAGTGTGTTTTCGTTGTTTGAATTCTCCGCCGAGCTGCTCCAGTTGTGCGATCCTGTAATGACAAACTGCTGAGGATGGTTCGTTTCGGCGTCGACCACTCCATACTTATGGTGGAAGAGCCCCCGCACTGCGCTCCCTTTGAGATGTAAATCGACGCCCGACGACACGAGCGTATCGAACACGCTCCCTTGATCCGTCCTGTTGTCCATCACGCCGCGGACTTTTAGACCCGCCTTTTTCTTGGCAATCAGCACGTTGGCAATATCACTCCGTGTAAACGTGAGCAACGAAAAATTGATGTCATCCGTCGCTTTGTTGAGAGTCTTGATGATCTTGCTCGTCGTTCCATCCGAAGGACTGAAATATGATTCAATCGGCGTTCCATTGACGACAAAGAAATGCGGTGTATTATCGAGTTTGTGTGCACCGAATCGCGAAGTCAAAGCATTCGGAGTTGCAGTAGCACTACCCCACATTTCATTGAATTCGGTCGTGTAAGCATTCGCCAGCGCCTTATCCTGGATCTCGATGACATTCTGGGCATCGTCACTATTTCCAGGATCCGTTGCATTCCAAGATCCCGACCACACCCAGTCGTCGATATCCGAAGTACTATCCTGATTATCGAACACAAAGAACTTGTTGTGCATTAATCCCGCGCCGGCATTGGTGGCGTCGTAGTCATCGAAGATCACAGGAATGCCATTGCTGGACAATGAACCCCACTTGGTGGTCGAGCCGGTGGAATTGTCTTTTTCCCCTATCACACGCACCTTAACTCCGCGGCCCTTTGCGTCAATCAGGGCCTGCGCGATATTTTGGCCGACGGTACCGCTGAAGCTGTACAGTGCCACATCGATCGAATAAGCCGCGGCATTGATTCTGTTCAACAGCTTGGTCACGATGGCAACCGTTTGGGCATTCTCACCTTGAGCAAGAGAGATATTGACCGGATAGTTGAAATACACATTGATGGTTCCAGTCGAAGTGAGCGACGATGTGGAAACGAGATAGTCGTTCGTGTATGTAGCTCCAACGCCGTTTGCGGAGCCAAGACGAACGTGATACATGGTGGCCGGCTTCAAACCAGAGACCGCGATCTGATGCTGAGTTGCCTGAGTGTTGTCAATGACCGAATCGGTATACGATGTCGTCGTACCGAAATACACTTTTGAAGTGCCCGGGGAATCTGTTTGCCACACAAATGTGAGTCCGGCAGATGTGATGTTGGTCTCGTACGGCACTCCGCTCACAATTCTTGGACCTCCACCCTCAACGATGAGATCATCGGATGAACGTGGCAGAAGTTGATAATATGTCGTGAATTGTCCAAGAGCTCCAACCATATCAAATTTGCCAGACGGGATGGAGGAACCGGCAAGGGTAGTTTTTGGACTGATGCGAACCTCGAGTGTGTCAGTTCCGGATACCAAATTGTAGTTCGTACCGCTTCCGGAAACAGTCCAGGTTGTCGCCACAGATCCATTAAGCGTCAGGACGGCAGAGATATTGTTCACGCGAATCAACCGGCATTCATACGATTCGACTCCTTTCTGTGGCTGAGCCTGAATCTGGGGAATTGTCACTGTTGCCGTATCGAAGGAATGGCCTTCACTCGTAACTCCGAGCAGCGAACAGGGATTGAGCTCAAACATATCATAATACGGCGAAACACGTCCGAGGAGCGCAACTTCATCGCCTC
The DNA here is from genome assembly GCA_964579855.1 of uncultured Ignavibacteriaceae bacterium. Taxonomy (GTDB): domain Bacteria; phylum Bacteroidota; class Ignavibacteria; order UBA10030; family UBA10030; genus JADGQA01. Next base: position 9,482 of record CAZOIM010000022.1, read on the forward strand.
GGCTCACATTGATCGAGACGCTTGAATCAAAGACTGTAATCGCGGCAGATGCGTCCTGCACATAGGATGGCCCGCCAAATTCATTTGCCACCGTCACGACCCCCTCCACAACAACCCACTTATTGAGATAGAGATTGTTTCCAGCTATGTCTTTGCTTTTTACCCAGCTCATTGGTCGAGGTGATCCGTATACAACCGTCTTGGGCTGACCTTGTAGAGGAGAGAACGTGGCGCCGTCCTTGGCAGATTGCACGTTGAACATGAATTCGTCCGTCGTGTCGGATGCAGTCACGTTGGGGATTGTGACGACGATGCTGTCCGTGCCTTTGGCTACAAAACTCGTCACAATCGTCGTGTCACCTGATTGTGAAAGTGAAACGGTCCCAGGCTGAACCGTCATGGATCCCGAGTTCCAGGAAAAGGGCTGTGGTCGGACAAGTTTAAACCCTCGTACTGTGTCGCCGGCAGGCTTAAAGGTGATTGTTACGGAAGTTGAAGCGTTGAATTTCCAGAGTGCGGGTGCGACAGACGCCGCGCCAACGCCGTTCGCCGGTACAATTCCGTAGGAATTCACTTCTATCGTGCTTGAAGTGTTTTGCGGGTTTGCCGCACCTGCAGCATTCTGAAAGAAATCATTCGCGTTATTGTTTGAATCCCAAGCATTGCCGAGATTGTCGTCGGCTGTTGCAGACACTCCGCTCTTCCTTTCGAACGACTTCTTGTCGGAGGTTGTGCTTGAAGGAGTAAATTTCGTTCCCTCACCCGCCAGAGTAGTGCTCAAATCCCAGGCAAATGCATCGATGACTGTTGCCCCATCGCGAAGTTGCACGCAGCTTCGGGCTCCCGAATTTGCGAGGTTCTTACTAGCGGGAAACAGAATGTCCGGAACAACGGACATGCCTCCATCGCCTACAAGATAGAATCCGTACCCTTTGATGGTCTTGCCGGCAAGAGAAACCTGCCACTCCGCCGCATTTGCCCCCGCCGGTGAATTTCCCGACACAACCACGACATTCGCTCCAAACGTTATATCAATCGAGAAGGGGTTGTAGAGCTCGATATACTCGCCTGTATTGAAAGCTGAGCTTGCGCCCCCCATAGGGGCCACTTCGCTTATTACCACATGATTTGCGACTTGAGCATTCAAATAACACGAAACTAGAACAAGGAGAAGGAATGACTTGATCATTGTCGACATGAGAATTCCTAAGGGATGGTCTGAAAGACGACATTACTATTGGCTTCAATATAGGATGTTTTCTTCACCGGACAAAGCTTCTTCACCTCAAACCCCTTCTTTGTAATTACACACATCTTTCGCTACATTTTTTCAATTATGATAAAAGTCGCGGTGGGAGTTCTTAGAAGGAATGGCAAGATACTCGCCTGTCAAAGAAAAAAGGGAGGCCGTTACGAATTAAAGTGGGAATTTCCCGGCGGCAAAGTGGAACCCGGTGAATCGGTGGAACAATGTCTTGCGAGAGAGTTGCGTGAAGAACTCTCCATCACGATGCATTCAATCGATCGCATCGAAGTGCAATCAGCTCATTATGACGACGGCGGATTCTATGAAGTAGCCTATTGTCATGTTTCCGGCTTCGACGGCGAACTGATCAACAATGTGTTTGAACAGTTTCGATGGGTGACTCTTGAAGAGCTCCGCACTCTCGACATCCTTGAAGGCAACCGCGGATTCATTGCCCGAATGGAACGATGACATATCCAAAGAAGAAGAGAATCCGGAAACTGTCATTCGGCATTCGGAAATCGTCAATCATAAAAAGAATCTTCCGTTGGTATTCCCGAACAGCCCGTGAACTTCCGTGGCGTGGCGAGCGGGCCCCCTATCGCATCCTCATCTCCGAAGTCATGCTTCAACAGACTCAAGTGAGCCGAGTACTTCTGAAATATCCACAGTTTCTGAAACGATTTCCGAACTTTGGATCGCTGGCAAGGGCAAATACTTCTTCTGTGATACGCGAGTGGAAAGGAATGGGCTACAATAATAGAGCAGTCCGCCTACAGCGGTTGGCGCGGATTGTGTACGGCGATTTCGGGGGAAAATTGCCGACATCCATTGAGGAGCTTCAATCCCTGCCGGGGGTCGGTAAGTACACAGCCCATGCCTTGGCCTGTCTTGCGTTCAATCAACGCGTGCCCGTCGTCGACACAAATATCATACGGGTACTCGGGCGGATGTTCCCCTTCGAGACGAATCGAATGGACATATGGAACGTTGCAGAATTGGTTCTGCCAAAACGCAAAGCGCACGTTTGGAATCAGGCACTTATGGACCTTGGGGCAACTATCTGCACGTCAAGGAGCCCGAATTGTGAGGTGTGTCCTGTGGCAAATCTATGCCCAAGTGCCTTTCAAATACAGAAAAAAACCATGACGCCGATGACGAAAGAACCATCGCGCGACGGACTTCCGAACAGGATCTATCGCGGCAGGATTGTCGATGAATTACGTCTTTCACGAAGGAATACGTTTGTGCCCGTTGCCAAGCTGGGGAAACGGATCAAGCATACTTTTTCCGGAAACGACAAGAGATGGCTCGATCTCCTGATAAAAGATCTGGAGAAAGACGGTCTCATTATACTGAAGCAAACAAAATCCGGTATTGCAGCATCCCTCCCACAATGAAGTTCGATGCAATCAAGATCCGCTCTCTGAAGGAATTGCACAAAGAGCGCAAGAACGCAATACAAGTCCGTCTGAACGATTTCGCTCGAGTCCCTCCTTCCGACTACTTTTATGAACTGGCATATTGCCTTATGACGCCGCAGTCAAGCGCCATCAACGCAGACTACGTCGTCGCTATTCTGCGTAGTCAGAGGTTCCTGGAAACCGGGTTCGATCCTGAAGAAATACTTCGTGGAAAGGATCATTACATCAGGTTTCACAAAAATAAGTCGAAGTACCTTCTCGCAATACGGTTGTCGTTGGATGTTGTGCTCTCTGCTCTAAAAAATTCGAACTCAGGTGAACCTCTGCGTGAATGGCTGGTGGCGAATGTTAAAGGTCTTGGTTACAAAGAAGCAACGCATTTTCTTCGCAACATTGGCAGGAATGATGGACTGGCAATCCTCGACAGGCATATCCTTCGTAATCTCCAACGACACGGCGCAATCAGGAGCATCCCGGCATCCTTGACAAGAAAACGGTATCTTTCCATAGAACAGAGATTCAAATTATTTGCAGAAACGATCGGCATTCCTTTGGATGAGCTTGATCTCCTTTTTTGGAGTATGGAAACGGGTGAGATAAGAAAATAGAGAGTTTTGGTTCACTCCCTTCACCTCCAGGTGGCAAATTATTGTTTTGATCGTCGAATCAACGCTTCCTCACCAAATCCTAAACGTTGGTAACCAAAAAATCAACTTCCATGAAATTTCTCGTCCTTGGCTCTGGAATGATGGGAAGTGCGATCGCGTATGATCTGGCGCAATCTGATAGTGTAGACCAGGTTAATCTCGCCGATACCGACCTCCAACACGCCGAAGCATCCGCTTCAAAGTCGGGCTCTCCGAAAATCAAGCCTTTACGACTCGATGTGAACGATAGAAAGAGCGTCGTCCGCGCGATGAGGGACAACGCCGTTGCGATTGGAGGGGTCTCTTACCGCTACAACGTGGAACTCACGAAGGCAGCAATTGAAGCAGGAATTCACTTCTGTGATCTTGGCGGCAATGATGATGTCGTGGAAGAGCAGCTTACGCTCGATAAAATGGCGAAGGACCGGGGCATCACCATCATCCCAAATTGCGGGCTAGCGCCCGGACTGGCGAATATTCTTGCGGCTCAGGGGGCGAACCAATTCGATTCCGTCAATTCCATCCGGATGCGGGTCGGCGGTTTGCCACAACGTCCGGTCCCTCCGTTCAACTATCAGATTGTGTTCTCAGTCGAAGGATTGCTCAACGAATACTCTGGAACATCCGCAGTTATTCGCGACTTCAAACTCGTCAAGGTGAACACGCTCACGGAAGTCGAAGCGATCAGTTTCCCTCCACCGTTCGGAACTCTTGAAGCATTTCATACTTCGGGAGGCGCATCGCTGACACCGAAGCTCTTCGAAGGAAGAGTTGGCGAGCTCGACTATAAGACTATACGGTATCCCGGCCACTGTGAAAAATTTCGTACTCTTCTTGAGCTCGGCTTTGGCTCCAACGAACCGTTGTCACTTGGGTCTAATGTTTTGACGGAGCGTGAATTATTTATAGAGCTGCTCAAACGGAAACTCCCCCAAACCGGACACGATGTTGTCCTCATGCGCGTGACCATTGACGGAACCAAAGAACGCAGACGTCAACGACTCACGTTCACGATGATTGATTTTTATGACGAAACTCGCAATATTAGTGCAATGATGCGTGGCACTGCGTACCCCACATCTGTCATCGCACAGTTTCTCGCTTCCGGAACCATCAACAAGACCGGCGCTTTCACTCCCGAGCAGTGCGTGCCGCTCGATCCGTTGCTCGCCGAACTCCGTAAGCGGGGAATTGCCATCACTCAAGAATGGACCTAACGAGGAACCCACGTGGCACAACAATTTTCATTCGATATCGTTTCTGAAGTCAATCTCCAGGAAGTCGACAATGCCCTGAACCAGGCGAGGAAAGAGATCGCCCAACGGTACGACTTCAAGGGTATCGTGACTTCGCTTGATTTCAGTGAGAACGACAAAACGATCACACTCACCACCGGCGATGAGTTCCACCTCAAGAGCGCGATCGACATTCTTCAAACGAAGTTGATCAAGCGGGGCGTGCATATCAAAGCCCTGAAATACGGCACCATCGAAACCGCAGCCGGAGCCGCAGTGCGCCAAGTCATCACTCTTCAGATCGGCATCGATAAAGAAGACTCCAAGTCTCTCGTCAAAATGATTAAGGACTCGAAGATTAGAGTCCAGGCCCAGATTATGGATGATCAAATCAGGGTCAGCGGGAAGGACAAAGACGACCTTCAAAAGGTTATCAAGTTGGTCAACGATGCCAATCTATCATTCGCAACCCAATTCGTCAATTACCGATAGATGAGACGCTTCATTCGAAGGGCGCAATCTCTTCTCGTCCTATTAACCTGCGTCACCCTCGTCGCTCCAGCTCAACAGAGAAGAATTTTCGTCAAGATCGGGCAGCAAGAGCCGGCTGCGATTGCTGCACTTGACAGTTCGGGTGTCCTCTATGCCTCGATGAATGATGCTGCCATCAAATTAAATCTCCCCGTTGTTCGAAATGATCAGGTTCACAAACTGGAAATCCGTCTATCGGGTCAGAAAATAAAACTGACGGCCAGAAACCCTTTCATCGTCATAACCGATGCTGCAAGCAATTTGTCGGATGTCTATCTTTCTCCCCAAGAGATCATCCTGGTGGATTCAGTCTACTTCGCTCCATTGAGCATCTTCCCGAATATATTCAACAAGTTTGTTTCCACCACTGTATCGCTGGACACGGCTTCACTCGTGGCAAATATGACTGCCACGCCTCCCCCCCAATTCGATATCGCGGGCCTCCAGGTGGAAAAAAAGATGAACGGATATCTTGTGACTGTCCTTGCGAACACAAAATTGGGTGACTACGAGTCCTGGTTGAACGACAATGGTTGGTTCTTCCTCACCGTGGCGAACGCAAAGGCCGACACGAATGCCATCAAGCGGGCTCAGACCTATGGCGCAATCCGCCAAATCCTCACCTTCCAATCTCCCACGTCCGTGCAACTCACGTTTCGCGTCTCGCCAGATGTCATCCCTCCTGTCGACGTCGTCGTGGATTCCCTGACAAACAACCTGCTCATTTCGCTCCGAACCGAATCAAAGACGGTGCGCGCAGATCTGGAGAAAAGGAAAAAAGAGATACTCGAAAAACAGCGTGAGCAACTGGATCAGAACCGGAGCAGGTACAAGCTCGATGTGATAATTCTCGACGCCGGACACGGAGGAAAAGATCCCGGGACGATCGGCGTGACCGGGGTCCGTGAAAAAGATGTTGCGCTCGGCATAACTCTCAAACTCGGCTCTCTCCTTCGAAAAAATCTGAAGGGAGTGAGCGTAATTTACACTCGCAAGACCGACAATTTCGTCGAGCTCTACCGGCGCGGACAAATTGCGAACGAATCGGGTGGAAAACTCTTTGTCAGCATCCACTGCAATTCGATGCCGAAGAAACCTTCGAGGGCGAATGGATTTGAAATCTATCTGTTGAGACCCGAGAAGACGGAACGGGCCATTGAAATTGCACGCGCGGAAAATGATGTGATCAAGCTCGAAGAAAACTATCAAAAACACTACAAGGAATCGCTTACGGCGGAGGATTTTATCATCCTCACGATGGCACAGAATGCCTACGTGAAATACAGCGAAAAATTCGCGGAGGTCTCCTCCGAATCGATGGCGCGAAGTCTCAAGATGAGGAACAGCGGCGTTCATCAAGCAGGGTTCCTGGTCCTCGTCGGCGCTTCGATGCCGAACGTGCTTGTCGAGACAGGGTATCTTTCAAACAAGAAAGAAGAAAAGGTCCTGGCGAGCAAGAAGGGGCAGCAGAAGATCGCAGAAGCCTTGTTCCAGGGAATCAAGGAATACAAGACCATCTACGAGCAGGCGCTCAGAGAAGGAACTACCACTGATGGTCGCTCTGGTTCGAATCCTTAGATCAAGAAGAGGGTTTCGATTGCTTCCGAAATCCCCATCCGGAAAAGACATTCCCAAATCTTTAGAACGGATGTTCAAATGAAAGATAGCCGAATACTTCAACCTCTGTGCTTGTCGACGTGAAATAGATGGGAATTGCAAATCCTGGCACTATCTGCAGATTCGGAAGATTGAATGCGAAGCGAAACCCCGGACTGACGATTGTTTGAGAAGAGAAGATTGTTCTACCCGAAGGCCCAAAGATGGCATTTTCGTTATGCACCAATTCACACATCAGATTGAAGGTCTCTGCCAGAAGGTATATTCCGCTCGCGCCAATCGAATAGGAAGTTAGGTTGCTTTTCTCCGCGTTCCCCTTCGTATCGGTTCCTCTGGCATGAAAAAAAGATGTCAGACCGAGGTCGAAATGCGAAACAAAATCGTTGCTCCATCTCTTGCTCAGTGGAATACTCAGTTGTAGACCCATCACTCCTGATCCCAAATCTTTCGATTGACTGCCCGTTGGAAGGCTGAGCGATACGCGGGGTGCACACCACACGGGATCGTTTTCTCCGAAGAGTTGATAACGATAATTGAGAAGAATATCACCAAGTCCTTTTCCGGTCTCAAGAGATTGGTAGGGAATGGTGTAGCTGAGCTGATGGACCTGAGACCCAATTGGCCATTCCTGGGTGAATGTAAAAAGGAAGCTTCTCGTTCCTGGCACGCCTGAAATATTGAAAATGTGTTGAACAACTCTTGTATCCTGGTTGTAGGCCTCTTCAATCAAGAATGAGTTGTCTTCGATGGCAGGAGCGAATGTTTGGGCCGAAACCGGAACAACAAGGTGAACAAAGAGAAGAGCCGAAAAGAAAGCCAATCGGATGATACGTCGTCGGAACTTTGAAATCATCTCTAAAGGGATCGCATTTCTCAAATGTCTTACTTGAGAGGGTGTCAAGAGTGACGCACTGCTGCGAATAGAAGTGATTACTTTGCCCTAAGAAGCAGCACAGGTACCTTGATACTGTGCTGGACGCGGGTTGCAGTCGTCCCCAGGATCAAATCGGCAAGAAAACGGTGACCGTGGGTGCTCATTGCCACGAGGTCGCACCCCTTTTTCTCAACCCACTTCACAATTTCCGTCGCCGGGTCGCCATATGCCAGTTCCGCTTCTGCGGGAATACCTGCAGATTCAAATTCCCTCCGGACTTTTTCCAGATACTCTGTGTCTTCGGTAATCTCAGGACTGACTGCGTCTGGACCATACGTTCGGGCAGCCCATCCGTCAGCAACGTGAAGCAAGACTACACGGCCTTGCGCAATTTTGGCGAGTTGTTTGATGTGCTCAATGATAGCCTGGTCGGTCGGGGTACCGTCCAAGGTTACGAGGATTGTCTTATACATTTGTTTTCCTTAACGGACTATCAACCACCGGCGATGACACGCCAGGCAGCGAGGAGTGAATCCGGAATCCCAAAAAGATCCATGACCGTGATCAATATCGCACTCCCCCATCCCGCGATCAGAAGAAACCAGCCGCTCTTCCACGCACCCATTCGCTTGCGTGAGGAAGTCAGATGCAGAAGGGGGAACATAGCAAATGGGAGTTGAAGAGCTAGTATCACTTGACTGAGCGTCAGCAAATCGTTCACACTGCTGTTGCCGCGGATTCCGATGATGAGAACCGCCGGAAGAATTGCTACAAGCCGAGTGATCATGCGTCGTACCCACGGATTGATTCTCCAATGCATGAATCCTTCCATAACAACTTGCCCAGCGAGTGTACCGGTGATCGTACTGCTCTGACCGCTTGCAAGCAGTGCTACTGCGAACAGAATACTCCCGGCCGCGGTGCCCATTAGCGGAGCAAGTGTCAGATACGCAACCCGGATCCAATCTGCGTTCGGACCGAAAACGACGACGCCTTCACCGACGACGACTACGCTTTCTTTTCCAAAGAACACCATTGCTGCGAGGATCAAAATAGCAGCGTTGATGAGAAAAGCAACTGCCAGAGACACGGTTGAATCGATGGTATTAAACTTGATAGCACGACGAACGGATTGTTCGTCCTTCTGCAATTTGCGGCTCTGCACCAATGCAGAATGGAGGTAAAGGTTGTGTGGCATCACAGTCGCGCCAATAATGCCTATGGCAACATAAATCATTCCCGCTTTTCGGAATCCGGGAGTGAGCAACGCTCTTCCCATTTCGAGAAGGCTGGGCTGCGTTTCGGGCAGAATGACAATTTCAATGAAATAGCAAACGCCGATCGTCGTCACGAGCAGGAGGATCACCGCCTCGATGGTGCGCATGCCGAAGCGTTGGAGCGCCAGCAGAAGGAGAACGTCCAATCCGGTAATGATAACTGCCCAAAGAAGAGGAATGTGAAACAATAAGTTGAGAGCGACAGCACTTCCGAGAACCTCCGCCAGATCGCACGCGGCAATTGCCACTTCGCTGAACAACCAGTTTGGCCATCGAGTCCAGCTTGGGTACCAGTCCCGCATGCATTGTGCAAGATCTTTTCCTGTCACAACACCCAGTCGTGCTGAAAGCACCTGCATGAAAATCGCCATCAAACTCGCCAGACCGACGACCCACAAAAGATCATACTTGAACAGCGCGCCTCCGAGAAGATCGGTTCCCCAATTGCCCGGATCCATATACCCTACGCTCACAAGAAGAGCCGGTCCAATGAACGCGCGCCATTGTTTCCAGAATCCGGCTTCATGATGCGGCACCTCAACAGTCCCGTGGATACCTTCGAGCGAAAGATGACGGTCAACGCGATCGACATTTGGTAAAGAAGCCGATTGACCGGACAGATCCTCATTCTCCTGGCGATTCCTATTTACCCACCACTTGTTCATACTGACTCGACGAAAATATTCTCTGCGACTGTTGAGCTGATCGACAATTCCTTCGACCCAATTTTTACAATCATCGAATTGTCAAATTTCATTCGCTGCTTGACGGCGATTTTCTTGTTGAGCGATAGCCCGATAGAAGACGCATAATGCAACAATTCCGCATTGGCATCGTTCACTCTCACGACACGCACAGTGGATCCTTCTTCCACCTCCATCAACGCAAAAGAACGCACGGCTTTCACCGTCCCGTTTTTCGTCGGAATCGGATCGCCGTGCGGATCAACGCTGGGAAACCCCAGAACTTCGTCGATCTTGTCCTCCATCTTACCCGACATAATGTGTTCAAGCTTTTCGGCTTCTTCATCGATTTCATCCCAACCGAAATGCAGTACCTCGACCAGGAACATTTCCCAGAGTCGGTGCTTTCGGACAATTTTGAGCGCTGCGCGTTTGCCGCTTTCCGTCAACTCGACTCCTTTGTAGGGTGTATGTGTCAGGCTCCCTTCATCGGCGAGCTTCTTGACCATTTCGGAAACAGAGGCCGGAGAAATCTGAAGTTTCTCAGAGAGCGAGGACGTTGAGACTTTGCCCTCAACGGATTGGATCTTATAGATGTTCTTGAGATAGTTTTCTATTTGTTCGCTTGGCATAGAGACTCCAGAAATTTCGGTGTGCCTAAAATATAGATCAAGGCGGTCTAAATGTCAAGTGCCACGAGTCGCCGCAATAAATGGAATTTCGCGGAGTTGAAGACCTTCTGAAACGGGGAATTCAGGCTTGAAGAAGCTCCACAACAATGGATCTGCAGAATTATTGTTTGCTCGGCGCCGCCTTGAAGATATCGTCGGAGAGACCGATGTTGATCCTGTAATCGGAGTAGGTAATCGTAATACTTCCACTTCGCGGGGCCCTTGACTGCATCTGATCCAACGGCGTCTCGGGCGAAGAAGATGAATCTGCCTGCGGCTTTTTCATCCCCCCTTCGTCAAGAAGTCCAAAGCTCGCGGTCAGCGATGCCGGCATCCAGTACTTCCCATTTTGAAGAGAATATGAGAAATCCATCGTGAGTATTCTTCCTTCATGCGGAATTGTCTGAAGCCTGGAAATAGTCCAGGTCTCCGTATTCACCCAGATGAACAATTGACGGAGCCTGGCATTCGATTCTTTGGCAGCCAACTGCAACTTGAGCACCTTCTTCCCCTGAATGGTATCTCCTCCGATCATCTGCGCAGTATACTGCTCCAACACGGCGGCGGAATTGAACGCAACACCTTCTCTTGGCATCAGAGCTATGCTTGGCGAATCAAAATGAATCTTGTCCGGTTTTTTGAAATACATCGTCGCCTTCGCTCTTGGAATTCTCACCCTCTCCAGATGCACGTCCGCCTCAAGACTCACCTGATAGTCCTGAACATCCTCCACTCCCTTTTCAAGTTTTTGGAGCACTTCTGATCCCGACGGAAGTTTTTGCGAATCTGCGTTCGCCGCGAGAAGAAGAACTGCAAATGCCAAAAGAGTTGTTTTCAACGAACCTCCAATGTCAGGCTGTTTGTGCTTCCTGACGACCGATAAAATAATTGTAGATCAACATCGATACTGCACCGAGTACGCCGATGCCGATCAAGGCCCACCAAACATATTCAGGTCGGCCAGCCGCTTTCGATACCTGATACAGCCATCCGCCCAATGGGTCCCCGACAAAACGTGCGATGGCAATCGGCAAGAACGCATATCCTTGGTACAGTCCCTGCTGACCCGGAGGAGCGATTTCAGAAATATATTCATAATAGCGGGGCGCCTGAGTCATTTCGCCAAGCGCGAACGCCACAATTCCGGCCGCTATCGTTATGATGCTTGGGTAAATTCCGATGATCACCCACATCAGGCTCGAAACTCCGAACCCCACGGCGATTGCAGTGCGCGTTGGTATATTCTTCGTCAATCGGTTCACAGGGATCTGCAGAAGGATGATCGCTCCCCCGGCTGCCCACGATTGAAGAAATTCGTACGGATACGTCTTGCTGATGTAGTCAGTAACGTAGTACGGCACGATGATAAATTCCTGCCAGAAGATGATCCAATAGAGTGAGTAGATGAGCAGGAAAATCATAAACTTGAAATTTGCCAATACGACGAAGAGATTGGTAATCTTCTTTCCAAGAGTTTCCACCACTTCCGTTCCCTTGGCGGCCAAATCCTTGTACATGAGAAGATTAACAACAAGCATTGCAAGGCAACTAAGAGAAGAGACGAGATACACATATTCGTTGCCAAAACTATCACGCACAAAATAGGCTATCGTCGGACCAATCACGGCACCCACATTGACGAGCCAGTAGTAGACCGCGTAACCGAGCGACTTGGTTTTTTCCGTCGAGGTAACTGCGACCGTGCCAAGGACAGACGGTTTGATGAATGATCCGCCAAATGCCGTCAGCAGAAGAAAAATCATCATCAACCAGTACAATGAGAAATTTCCGTAAACGCCTGAGAAGGCACTCATGCCGACGGATCCAATCAGAAAATAGCCTAGGGCGAGAATGCTGAATGCCACGCTGAATGCCCGTCGGAAACCCCATTTATCGGCGAGTGTTCCCCCCAGGATTGGCAGCAGGTAAATGACTCCTCCGAACACTCCTGAAAGTTGCCCCGCTTCGGATTCCGTGAACCCGAGTTTATTCCTCATGTAGATCATGAACACGATTTGCTGGCCGTAATACGCCAACCGCTCAAACAATTCCATGATGTTCGCGACCCAGAAGTTGCGGTGAAACCCTTCACGGACCTCCTGCAAGCTTTGCCGAATGTTCAAGGAATGCTCCTTTCCGCGTTGAAGTTCAGGACAAGATATCTTTCTTGGTGAAAATGATCCAGGCCGCAATCATGACAACGAGTGAGTTGGCAGCGAGGTATGTGGCGCTGTTACCAATCTCACGCCAGGGGATTGGATCGGCGAAAGCTTTTTGCCAAATATTCATGTGGTACGTAAATAAGTATTCACGGATTGTCGAGAACAACTCGACGGGGAGAACGGTGACGAGCGTGAAGATAATAACGACGCCCATTGTCCCAACAATCGGACCGATCGAGTTTTCCACAAATGACGAGAAGAAGAATGCGATGGATGCGACAGTGATCATCCCCCAGGAAGCAAAACAATAGGCCAAAACAAATCTCCACCAGACCTCGTCCTGAGGAAGGACAAGGATGTCCCGTCCCAGAATAATCAGGTCGCCACTTCCAAGGAACGCGACGGCAAGCCCGACACTCAGCATTCCGAGAAAGAATACAAATACGATCGTATAAATGAGTGTGGTGATGTATTTTGCCAGGAAGATCCGTGTACGGGAGACTGGTCGTGTGAGGATCAATCTGTACGTCCCCGCTGTTGCTTCCCCTGCAAGCTCATCCCCGGCAACGAAGGAGATAAGAATCGGTATCTGTACCCACAAGCTGTTCATCAACGTGTGTGCTACGAACCAACCATTGAATGGATTGCCGGTGAAAATGAAATCCAGCTGGAGCGACTGCGTTGCCATTTTGAGAAAATGTCCCCCTTCGAGCTTCATCGCCACGACATAAATTGGGACAATAAACAGAATGATCGCAAACCCCAGGTATGTTCTCTTTTTCAGGAACGTCTTGAGCATTTCATAGTATGTCAGCCGCAGCATGGAGCTCATGTGTTCAGAAGATCCTTTCGATCAACTTACGACTTCTCTTCCAGCGGAAGGTATGCTATTGTTGCTAATCCGGGAATTGCAACGAGAAAACTCATGAGAAAATAATTTTGATACCCCATCCACACTTGCAAGTAGCCGCTGACAAGGCCGGGGATCATCATCCCTGCCGCCATAAATGCCGTCGTAATTGCATAGTGCGATGCACGATACTCCGGAACAATTGTCCTCATCAGGAAAACCGTGTACGCGGCGACACCCATTCCCCACGAAAACTGCTCAATGGAATTGACAACATAAACCCAATGAAGCGGCGGCCGGTAAACGGCAAGAAGCCAATACAGAATGATGGCTGAGTTCTGGAATATTGCGGTAGGCCACATCCACTTCTTGAGACCTTGCTTCGCAATAATATAACCGCCGATGATGCCGCCTGCAAGAAGGAAAACGACTCCCACCGTGCCATACAGAATTCCCATATCTGCGGTTGAGATCGTGAGACCGCCCTTCTCCGTCGTATCCATCAAGAATGGTGGAGCCATTTTCATCATGAATGCATCGCCGAGACGGAAAATCAGAACGTAGGTGACAATCCAACCGATCCTCTCCTGGGCAAAATAGGACTTGAACGCTTTGACAAAAGAATCACCCTGTGCTCGAACCTCTTTTGCAGTCTTGAACGGTTCCGGGTAAGGAAGGTACCAAACCTGAAAAAGATAGATGATAAGAAATATGGCTCCGGAGACTGCAAATGCAACTCCCCATCCGAGCTCAAGTGGATGAATCGAGAGAGTCTTTCCGAGCAGGGTGAATTGGATGGTCTGAAAGATGCGAGCGCCATTCGCATCCGTTCCCGTGACATACTGCTGGGCAAGATATCCTGCGAGGAAGACGAGTCCACCGTTTCCTACCAACCAAGAAATCTTGTATGTCGTCGTCCTAAATCCGACGTAGAAGGCCTGTTGGTCTTTGTCGAGTCCATCGAGGTAAAACCCGTCGATCGCTATGTCGTGTGTCGCCGACGCGAGGGCTATCAATGCAAAAAGAGCGATGGAGACCGCAATAATCTCCGAGGAGAAGGAGCAAATCGCCAGCATGAAGAAGAGTGCCGTGCAGATGATTTCCATCCACAGGATCCAGCGCCGTTTCGTCGAATACAGGTCGACGACGGGTCCCCACAGACCCTTGAGCGTCCACGGCAAGTAGAGAAAACTCGTTAAGCCGATGAGCTGATTACTCGCACCGAGGTCTTTCAGAAAAATGACTGACATCAAATTGACAACGGTGTATGGGAATCCTTCCGCGAAATAGATGACGGAAACCCATGTGGTAGGATTTCGTTTCGGTTGGTTCGCGACCGCTCTCTCCGCTGAAACGATCTTAGTATGTTCTATGGAATTGTTCAATACAGTTTGGCCAATTCCGCACTTTTGAAATAGTGCGTCAGGATCTCTTCCGCCTTAAATCCCTTCGATGCCATCACTGCAGCGCCGATCTGGCAAAGTCCGACACCATGCCCCCATCCAGCTCCAGACAGAATGAATCGCTCCGCCGCGCCGTCACCATTGCGCTCCGTCTTCACCGTGAACGCAGAGGAATACAAGTGCGACTTTGACAGCCATTTGCGGATTTCTAACTCTTTGCCAATCGTCAGAGTCTTTTCTGTTCCGACAATCTTCAGTTTGATAATCCTTCCCGATGCACCCCGGGATAACGGCACGAGGTCTTTCAACGTTCCAAAATCCATCCCGGATCTCGACTTGATCAATCCTTCCAATTCCTCGCGTGTGTATTC
>CAZOIM010000022.1:24572-27501 GCA_964579855.1 uncultured Ignavibacteriaceae bacterium
GCCGCCACACGACTTCGAATATCGCGCGTCGCATATCTCATTCTCGCTCACAAGAAAAGTCCCCCGCGTCGATTCAATGGCCTCGGCAACAGTATTGCTGATGATTTTCGACAATCCCTGATAGCGTTGGCAATGGTCGTCTGCACACACGTCGAAAGCCGTGTGGTCCTCGTGACCGTACCATCGTATGATCTCGTCGTCGTTCACAATTGCCTGCTGAGAACTTGCTGCGCCGGATTTGTTCTTGTTCCGACGTTCAAGCAATGCGGCGAGCCAGCTTCTGGAAACGATCGCATGAGCGCGCAATAGCTCAATCGGGGCTTGAGCACTCATCTCTGAAGAGATCACGCTTTTGAGATAGGATTCAAGACTAAGCTCATTGATGGCGGTGACTGTGCGGTCGTGTTCCGCGACGAGTCTCAGACGGCCGCCAAAGGATTCGTCTTCTTTTCTATCCCAGTGAAAACCGATGCCGATGCGCACATCCTTCAGCACAAAAGTCCCTTGCTCAAACGGCTGGCAAAGAATCTCGTCTTCGGAAAGAATACGCTGACCGTCGGCGTTCGTAAAAATGATTGTCCCACGCTCGGATCGGACAGTAAACTCACCCTTGATGCCGATGACGTTGGCGACGGCAAATTTATTCTGGAAGAATCCTTTCACTTCAGGAACCCGCTCAATGACTCCGACTTTTATGACTGGTTCTTGAGAGATCATGGGAGGAGGATCAGAAAGACGAAGACAGAGTTGTTCATCGGATTACCAGGCGCCGAGAATTCGCTCGACCGCCTGGGCATCGAGGCTTACTTCTTTGAAAATACCTTCGACTATTTTGGCATCGACGGACACAAAGTCTTTTTCCAGGGGAGTTATGATTACACCTCCAAGATCGACAGCGGCCGGACTTATGAGCACTTGATCTCCTCCCTCGCGATAATAGACATCCGGCCGGTGTTTGCTTCGTGGGAAGATGATCATTTGCCATCTTCCGTCCGCAAACGAACAAAGAACGTTGACCATCGGCTCGTCGGTAACCGCCAATGTTCTTCTCATCGCCCGAAGTAGCAGACCAACCGCCAATTCCATTTCCTTCTTGTCTTTGGATTCGATCACAAGAATTTGCCGACCGCAGGAACTTAACGTCCAGACTGAGACGGCATTATCCGTAGTTTTAAGAATGCGTTTAGTCTCATTACCGGCGAGGGCTTCGATAGGAAGAATGTTTGAAGGACAGACCTGGAAATGCAGATGATCCGGCGCAGACGCACCGCACTTCGGACCATTGTAAAAAACCGTATACGACGGGCTCAATTCAAACGCAAGGTCCAAAAAAACTCCCGGAAATGCTTCCAGGGATTGAGCGACATGATTTGTATGAGAAATCGTGAAATGCCGGTCGAAGATTGGTGCTGGATTACACAGAATCAGGAAATTATCCTGGTAGAGAATCGCGCGTTGCTCGTCCGGAAGATTCTCAATGCACAAAAAACATTTCCTTGATTGAATTGACTTCTCATCGACTCGTGCACTCGTGCTTTTGATTCGTCCTGGATTGAATTGAAGAATGACCGGAGAACCTTCACACTCTATCAACCTTGTTTTGGTTTCCGACAGCACGGCGTAGCCTCGTGCAAGATCGGGCCACGATTGTTTCTGTTCACGAAGGAGTTGTTGAAGTCGTTCAGAGAGCGAGACCTTGGAGTCTTTGTTGGGATGAATGACGAAGACCCTCTGTGAGGTAAGGCGCATGAAAGGGTTAGATGTGTTCGACGCGTTGAGGAGTGAATGATTTGACGAGAACGCATCCAATATAGTGATTCACAGTTGAATTCCCCATGGTGAACGGAGCCTCCTCGACAGTCTGGTAATCGAACCGCTTGTACCAATCGAGACCCTCCTTGTTCTTTTCCATGATCCCGATCCAAATACGGTCATAACCATTCTTCACCGCCTCTTCTACCGCCATGCCCATCAGGGTGCGCCCGACACCTTTGCCCTGTTGGTGTGGCAATACGTAGAGCGACGGAACATAGAAACGATTTTCATCCTTCGCGATCCGAGTGCGAATACACCCAACCAATAAACGATCGGATTCCGCAACGAATCCGTTTATCCCGGGTGTGTTGTACATTGCCGTCAATGCTTCGACGTTGTATGTGGCGTGATGATAGCTGATGAGATCAGTCTCGGGGATGAAGGAGGAATAGGCGTCGAGCCACGTTTCGAGCAGCAGATTGTGGATTGCAGCCATATCATCGATGGTCCATCGGCGATACACAATATTGGTCATGGGTTAGTCCTCCTTGCGATTCATTTTCTGACGCGCCATGATTTCGATCGATCGAATTCGGTCTTTGTAGAAATCATTTTTATTCGACTGTACAATCGTAAGTGCTGCATCGGTATTGCCTTCCCATCGTCTGCACAGATAAAGAGGATCGTAAATCCTTCCTATCTGATATCGTCTTGAGAGTGCTAGACCCACTGCGTAGTCTTCGCCATAACTTACATTCGGGAATTGGAACTCGCGGACGAGGTGCGTGCAAAAAGCCCTCGGTGCTCCCAAGCCGTTTATCCTCAACGCGTTGTTGCGTCCGTTGTCCGACGTCCATTCACGGTGGTCGATGACGCCCGGTGGAATTGCTTCGAGTTTCGCATTGACCAGCTTGTATGATCCAATCACCGCCCCAATATCTCCGCTGCCGAACGCATCGACGATGGTTTGGAGCGTGTTGGTCCCACTGTAAAGGTCGTCGGAATCAAGCTGGACAGCATAGCGTCCGCAGTGCTGCGAAAGAATTGCCTCGTTCCAACATCCTCCAATGCCGAGGTCAAGGGATTCTGGAACGACTCTCACCACCCTTCGATCTTGCATGCTCAATTGAGTCACAACATCGGACGTTCCATCTGTCGAGTGATTGTCGACAAC
>CAZOIM010000023.1:0-26893 GCA_964579855.1 uncultured Ignavibacteriaceae bacterium
TCCTTGCAACAAAGAGAGGCTCGATGTCAGGCGACGAGCCCACGACGAAGGCCGATGGGTTAGAGAGGCCCTCGCCGCTAAATCCGCAAAACCTAAGGAGATCATTGCCTAGTGGACACCGAATGGGAAACGTATGAAGTGTTCCACCAGTCGAAACGAGGTGACCCTCACGAATACGTGGGCTCCGTCCATGCTCCAGATCCCCAAATGGCATTGCAGCTTGCAAGAGATCAGTTTGCAAGGAGACTGAAATGCGTGAGTTTGTGGGTCGTTCGTTCCCGCGATATAACCGCCACAGATTACCAGAACGAATCCTTTTTCGCCCATGTGGTCGACAAGAGTTATCGGGATCCGAAAGCATTTGAAGCTCCGGACAAGTTGGAGCACACATGACGCATCAGCTCCCAGCCGGAGTATCCCCACAATCTCTTGAAATGTTTGTCCTTGGACTTGCCGATGATGAATTGATTTTGGGTCACCGCGATTCAGAGTGGACTGGATATGCGCCCATCCTCGAAGAGGACATCGCGTTCTCGAACATTGCACAGGATGAAATAGGACATTCGTTGGTATGGTACACTTTGTACCAGGAGCTTACAGGCAAAACACCCGACGAGATGGTCTTTAGGAGGATATGGAGCGACTTCACCTGCTGTCGATTCGTCGAATATCCTAAGGGTGATTTCGCATACACCGTCGTTCGTCAATATCTGTTTGATATTGCGGAACAATGCAGGCTGGAATCTTTGACAAGCAGTTCCTTTGAACCGCTCAGCCAAATCGCAGCCCGATTACTGAAGGAAGAAGCGTACCATCGGCTTCACTCGGAAAGTCTCCTCAATCGACTGGGCGACGCTACGCCTGAGAGTTCCACACGGATGCAATCCGCAATTGATCTTGCATTCCCTCAGGCTCTTGGAATGTTCGAGATAGTAGAAACGGAAAAAGAACTGGTTGCCGGAAACGTTGTGAAAGGGAACGGATTAATCCTTGATGAATGGCTCGGGATCATCGCACCTGCGCTGTCATCTGTATCGCTGAAACTTCCAGTCAAGGTCCAGGATGGCAAGATAAGACCATCTTGCGCCGCTGAATTTGGAGGAAGAGATGGAAAACACACGCCACACCTAAAATCTTTGGTTGACGATTTACAGAAAGTGTTCTCCATGGCTCCGGAGGGAAAATGGTAGGACTTGTTCACTCCGAGATAGATGTCTGGAAAGCTCTCGGAGAAATTTGCGATCCCGAAATTCCTGTGCTGTCCATCGTGGACTTGAAGATCGTGCACAGCCTCGTCGTTATTGGCGATGAGGTGACAGTTGATATTACGCCAACGTTCATAGGATGCCCTGCACTGGATATGATCGCCGAGTTGATTCAGAAAAGATTGCTTGGGATTGGGTTTAGGGCCGTTCACGTGAAGAAGAACTACACCGCCCATTGGTCAACGGACATGTTGGATCAATCTGTTCGAACCAAGCTCGAAGGTTTTGGCATCGCACCGCCATCTCATTACGGTGACGTGACTATCGAACTCCCAACTGCGTGTCCGTTTTGCAAATCGACCGAAACTCAGTTGGAGAATCCATTTGGCGCAACCCTCTGTAAACAGCTTTACTACTGCAATTCTTGCCTGCAGTCATTTGAAAAATTCAAAGCGCTGTAAGAACATTCCCAGTCTCAACGAATTCCTGTGATCGAGACAATATTAGCTGCAGTTTCGGCAGAAAAGCCTGACGACAACGTTGTATCAAAAGCGGCCGAGATATTGAACAATGGCGGGCTTGTGGCATTTCCAACCGAAACCGTCTACGGTCTTGCAGCGGATGCATTCAACGATTCCGCTATAATCAGAATATTTGACGCAAAGGGTCGACCCTCAGATAACCCACTCATCGTTCATATCGCTGATACAACGGCACTCACGGCGATTTCAGCATCATTTCCTGAAATTGGGCTGACATTGGCCAGGACGTTTTGGCCCGGTCCGTTAACCATGGTGGTCCAAAGGACTGATCGCGTTTCTGACGTCGTAACGGCCGGATTAGATACTGTGGCTATTCGAATGCCAAACCATCCTGTAGCTTTATCTTTGATCCGGAAACTGGGAAGGCCGATTGTGGCACCAAGCGCAAACATTTCGGGTCGGCCAAGTCCGACAACTGCCCAGCATGTGTATGATGATCTAAATGGAAGAATAGATTTCATTTTGGATGCCGGACCGACAAGAATTGGCATTGAATCGACAGTTCTTGATATCACTCAGACGCCTCCGCTCATATTGCGCAAAGGCGGATTATCCAGGGAAGCAATAGAGGCTGTAGTGGGGCAAATCGGTAACGAGGCTCAAGGGGATGTTCTGAAGCGCTCGCCAGGAAATCGGTACAAACACTATTCGCCAAATGCAAGCATCATTCTGGTGAAAGAGGGAGATACAGACGAGTTTACTAGAATTATTCAGGATGAAATAGTTCGCACGAAGAAGGTAGGATGTATTTTGCACTCTATTCCAGACATCACGACTCTCCCTACTATGGTCGTTCGGAGAATTGCCCCTGACGTCGAAACCATATCGCACATGTTGTTCGATATGTTGAGAGAGTTCGATAAATCTGGAATGGACGCCATCATTGTGGAAGAAGTGCCCGACAAAGGGTTAGGGATGGCGATTATGGATAGGCTTCGACGAGCGGCGACGAAGAATTAAAAAATGTGAGAATATGGCTTTCATTATTCATCCATTTTGGTGTATATTGTCCGCGAATTTTTGAGAGGTATCCCGGCAAATTGTGTAATGAAGTATGACTGGAAGGAGAGTATCACAATGACTAGCGTCAATAACCCGCTCGTTGGAATAATTATGGGTAGCGCCTCGGACGCTGAGGTTATGGAACCTGCACGGAAAATGTGTGGGGAGTTTGGTGTGTCGTGTGAATTCAAAGTGGTTTCGGCACACCGTACACCAGATCTTGCATTCAAATATGCTGAGGAAGCTCAATCGCGGGGGATTAGAATTATCATCGCCGGTGCAGGTGGTGCAGCGCATCTTGCGGGTGTCATCGCAGCAAAAACGACCTTGCCTGTCATTGGAGTTCCTGTGAAATCGAAGGCACTGAATGGACTCGATTCTTTGCTTTCCATGGTGCAAATGCCCTCCGGCATTCCTGTTGCAACCGTTGCGATCGATGGTGCTGCAAACGCGGCACTGTTGGCTCTCAGAATCCTGGGCGGTACGGATAAAGATATAGACAAAAAGATGCATGAGTATCAGGCCAAACTAAGAGACCAGGTCCTTCAATCAAAAGTCTAAGAATGATTGTCTCTCTCACCGGTTCTCCGTATTCGAACTCGGGCCGAAGAAAAGAGTGCTCCCGGGACGAGTAACAAGAAACGGATCATAGAGACCGGATTGTCGACGGAGAGTCTGATCCACGCAATAGTGCTCGTGCAAATCTGTCATTGTATGCTTTTGTTTTAAGTTTACCCCATTCCAAACTCCGCAATACTTGTTGGTTCGAGTGTCCGATCTGAATACTGATTATCGCGAAAAAGGTAACAGCACTTAAGAAGAGTTATATCCGGTAAACCGTATCTATACACTTTGAAACAAAAGGGTCATGACGAAGGACATACGATCGTGGGTTAGAGAATCTGCGGAACTGACCAAGCCCAATAGCATCTATTGGTGTGACGGCTCTGAAAAGGA
This sequence comes from uncultured Ignavibacteriaceae bacterium, assembly GCA_964579855.1. GTDB lineage: Bacteria > Bacteroidota > Ignavibacteria > UBA10030 > UBA10030 > JADGQA01. The sequence goes on from CAZOIM010000023.1 coordinate 3,707, forward strand.
ATACAGTGAGTTGATCCAGATGATGATGAGCGACGGGACCCTCCTGAAACTGAACCCTGAGACATATCCCGACTGCTATTTGCACAGGAGCAATCCAAACGATGTTGCGCGAACAGAACAGCTGACATTCGTTTCCACAATGGCCAAAGATGATGCCGGTCCAAATAACAACTGGATGTCCCCGGACGACGCAAAACGTAGAATGAATGCATTGTTTGATGGCTGCATGCGCGGAAGAACGATGTTCGTGGTCCCTTATATCATGGGTCCTGTTGGTTCTCCCTACAGCAAGGTCGGCGTTGAAATTACCGACAGTGCATATGTTGCTGCCAGCATGCACATTATGACTCGTGTTGGCACTGTCGCATTAAATCAATTCGAACTCAATCGGGAATTTGTTCCTGGCTTGCATTCCCTCGGTGATTTGTCCCCGGATCGCAGAATAATTGTTCATTTGCCTGAAGAGAAATCGATATGGAGTTTTGGATCGGGGTACGGTGGGAATGCTTTACTGGGAAAGAAGTGCTTTGCGCTCCGAATTGCGAGTCATATGGCACGGAGCCAGGGCTGGCTTGCTGAACATATGCTTATTATGGGTTTGGAGGATCCTGCCGGCGTGGTGACGTATATGGCGGTTGCCTTCCCCAGTGCGTCTGGAAAGACTAATCTGGCCATGATGGAGTCATCACTGGCCAACAAAGGTTACAAAGTGTGGACGGTGGGGGATGATATTGCTTGGCTGAATATTGATTCGGAAGGCCAATTAAGGGCAATTAACCCGGAAGCGGGTTTCTTCGGCGTAGCGCCGGGAACGAGCCACGAAACCAACCCCATCGCGATGCACACGATGGAGAGGAATTCCATTTTTACCAATGTTGCTCTGACACCTGCTAATGAACCTTGGTGGGAAGGCTTTGGAACACCACCCCCAGATGGACTTCTGGACTGGCAGGGAAATGTATGGAAAAACGATGGTAAGCCGGCTGCCCATCCGAACTCAAGATTCACTTCTCCTGCCCGCCAGTGTCCAATCATATCGCCTCATTGGGAGGATCCGCAGGGCGTGCCAATTTCAGCAATCATTTTTGGGAGCAGACGATCGGATACGATACCACTCGTCAGTGAAGCGTTCAATTGGGAACACGGAGTATTTCTTGGTGCGAGCATGGGGGCTGAGACCACGGCAGCGGCAACAGGTGCTGTTGGCGTTGTGCGTAGAGATCCAATGGCAATGCGCCCGTTTTGCGGATACAATATGGGAGACTACTTCACGTATTGGCTCTCCATAGACAAACGACTCAAGAAACTTCCTCTGATTTTCCGCGTGAACTGGTTTCGCAAGGATGAGAAGGGGAAATTTCTTTGGCCGGGATACGGAGAAAATATTCGAGTGCTGAGATGGATCCTGGATCGAGTGCGAGGTAAGGGAAGTGCAGTGAGGACGCCGATTGGCTATCTGCCAACGCCGGAATCAATCGACACGGCAGGACTAGATCTCAAACCTTCCGCGCTCCAACAAGTACTTTCGTTTGACCGAGTAGGGTGGAAAAAAGAAGTTGATGAAATTGAGGACTTTTTTAGCCAATTTGAAAGAAGGTTGCCCAGCGATCTGACAAAGCAGGTTTTCAATTTGAAGGCTCAGTTGTCTAACTGAGGCAAGCCCAATCCTCGAGAAACAAATTCCATCCATGCAAAGGATATCACATGCTTTTTGACAGGATCATCCAAAAATTGCTTCCTACCGATGAACGATTCTACTCATTGTTTGAGGAATCGACAAAGAATTTAATGAATGCCGCAAAGATTTTGACGAACCTTCCCAAGGCGAAGACAGTTTCTGAACGCGAAAAACTTGCAGTCCAGCTCCATGCTTTGGAGCATATCGGAGATGATCTGACGCACAAGATTTACTCAGAGCTCAACTCAACTTTTGTCACGCCGTTTGACCGTGAAGATATCCACGAATTGGCCTCATCGATTGATGATGTCCTCGATGAAATCGATGGCAGCATTGGCCGAATTGTTCTTTACAAGATAAAGGCTATTCCTTCAAGCATGACAAAGCTGATCAATATACTTGAGCTCTCTATTGTCGAATTGCATCAAGGTGTCCATCTCCTGCGCAACATCAACAAGACGGATGTGCTCCAAAAAGTCCTCCAGAAAGTGAATGAATACGAGAATGAAGCCGACGCCGTTTTTGAAAAGGCAATTGCAGACTTGTTCGAACATGAAAAGCAGCCTATCCAGATCATAAAGCTGAAAGAAGTCCTTGTCGGTTTGGAGACAGCGACGGACAAATGTGAGGACGCTGCCAATGTTCTCGAAGGCATACTGATCAAAAATGCGTAACCGCTTGAATCAAGGATCCATCCTATGGCCTTTATTATCTTCATCATCCTCATCGCGCTCTTCTTTGACTTTCTCAATGGTTTCCACGATTCAGCGAATTCAATTGCGACAGTAGTCTCGACGAGGGTGCTCACCCCGCGAATGGCGGTCATCTGGGCTGCATTTTTCAATCTTGTTGCTGCCTTCCTCTTCGATGTGCAAGTCGCAAAAACAATTGGAAAAGGCCTCGTCGATCTCGCGGTGGTGAATGAATACGTGATCCTTGCCGCCCTTTTGGGAGCAATTAGCTGGGATATCATTACCTGGTTTTATGGAATCCCGACAAGTTCGTCTCACGCTCTCATGGGCGGATATGCAGGCGCTGCCATTGCCAAGGCTGGATTTGGTTCGATTATCGTCAGCGGATGGACCATGACACTGACTTTTATTGTGGTCGCACCATTGATGGGAATGGTGATGAGTTTTCTGCTAATGATGGGATTGATGTGGCTGTTTCACAAGAAATCATCGTCGAAAATAAACGGAGTATTCCGAAAACTACAGTTGCTTTCAGCGGCAGCCTACAGTCTTGGCCATGGCACGAACGATGCTCAGAAGACGATGGGCATCATTACCGGACTGTTGGTAACATCGGGACTCCTGAAATCTTTCGAGGTGCCGTGGTGGGTGATCATTTCGGCCCATACCTCCATCGCACTGGGAACGATGTTTGGTGGGTGGAGAATTGTAAGAACAATGGGGCAGAAGGTCACGAAGCTCAAGCCGTCCGGAGGGTTTTGTGCTGAAACTGCCGGCGCAATCACACTTTTGGTAACAGCGTTCAGTGGAATAGCGGTAAGTACTACTCACACCATAACAGGAGCCATAATGGGGGTCGGTGCGACGAAGAGGGCTTCTGCCGTCAGGTGGGGGGTCGCTGGAAATATTGTGATTGCCTGGATCTTGACGATTCCTGCTTCAGCGATAGTCGCATGGCTTTGCTATTTGGGTATCTCGCTTTTCCTTTGACACGACAGCCTCAATTTCTCCAATTGACTTAGCTTTTTCCTGCCGAATAGCGGAATACTTCTGCTTTCTCGAGCGTGATCATCGCACCGCAATTCGCCTGCTCGATTAGCTTGTCGACATCGGGGAGGAATGATTTAATTTTATCTTCAGTGTCAACAATTTCGACGACGATGGGAAGATCCTCGGAAAGTCTCAAAATCTTCGCGGTGTGAATTACTCTGCTGTTCGCTCCGTATCCTTCGACCCCTCTCAAAACCGTTGCGCCCGCCATCCCATTCTTTCTCGCTGCCAGAACAATTGCCTCATAGAGGGGTTGGTGGCTGACTTTGTCGGATTCGCCAAGGAAAATCCGGACGAGCTTTCCTTCTCCTTCAAGTTTCATTTGTTATGGCCTTTCATACTCTAGACAAGTTTACCCAATTGAAGACCTAACCATGTGAAGAAAAGGCAAAGGACAAGGCTTCCAAAGGCGTTGGTGAACGCATATAATGCCTCACCGTCCCGAAAAAGGGACATGGTTTCGAAGCTGAATGACGAAAACGTCGTGAACCCTCCAAGAATTCCTACAGTGAGAAACACCCTGATCGATGGATAGACAAGAAACCGTTCTTCCAAGGATGACATAAGGAGTCCGATAAAAAAACATCCTACGACGTTTACTGCCAACGTTCCAAATGGAAAACGTGTCCCCGTTTCTGCATAGATGAATCCTTGTAGCCAATACCTGGCGGCAGCACCTATGCCACCACCGACGAATACCAAAACGTAATTGGTCATTAACTCTGCTTAGCAATGTCCTTGGTGGATTATAGCCATCCGTGTTCTTTGTACCACTGAAACGTCATTTGCAGACCCTCATCGGCCGGAGTTTTGGCTGTAAATCCTATATCACGTTTGATTTTCTCGGGAGAGCAAATCCAGTGATCTTGAAGGAGGTCGCGCGCCTTTTCTATGCTCAAAACGGCTGGCTTAGGTCCAAAGAAGGACACACCCTGAACGATTGCTGCCACCGAATAGACAAGGGAAGGAGGTAACTTCATTCTCAAGGGTTTCCTTCCGACAAGATGAGCCAGGATATCAAACAGCCTCGTCTGTGAATAGACAAACGGGTCGCAGACAAAATAGGTCTTTCCCGCAGTCTTCTCGGATACAGTAGCATCTACTATAGCTTCTGCAAGGTCAGGCCCATACACGAGACTCAATGTTTTGTTCGTTGATCCAATGCTTGGCTGGAGGCCCAGTTTTGTTGTCTTGAATAGCTCAAGCACGTCCTTATCCCTCGGACCATAAACGGTCGGGGGGCGCAAAATCACAATTGGGATTGATTTCCCATATGCAAGACACGCCTGCTCTCCCTGATGCTTGGATCTGCCGTAACTCGATATGGGGTTGCACGTTGTGTCCTCATCAACCTGCGTTCCATTCAAACTGGGACCGACGACAGTGAGGCTGCTGAGAAGACAAAACTTCTTGAGGTTGTTCACCCTGGATGCAAGTTGGAGGAGGTTGCGGGTGGCGACAACGTTCCCGAGAAAAAAATCCTTTTGTCTCTTTGCCTTCGTTACACCAGCTATGTGAATAACGTAGTCAACATCACGAATTGCGGGTTCTAAAGAAGAAGGGGGATCAAGCAGGTTACCGTTCACTATTTCGATTGGAAGATGTCCAATCCACTCGAGATTAGTTCCAGAAGGTCGAGCGAGAGCCCGCACCTTGATCCCTTGGGCTATCAATCGTTCAATTGTATGACTGCCAATGAATCCCGTGCCACCAGTGACGAATGCGATACTAATACGTATAGCCTTTCTTTTGTTCCAACAGTCTCATTGACTTCTTTTATTTATTAAAGTATATTCATAATTATTATTACACGCAATACAAGGGAAACATTCGTGTTCTCTTTCTCCCCCCAAATTTGACGGAGCCCCAATTGGATCTATTTGAAAAATGTAAGAATTTCACTCGTGCCGATGAAGCGAAAGCGAGTGGAAACTATCCATATTTTCATGCAATCGAAGAGAACGAGGGACCAGTTGTTACGATCGAGGGCCACAAAGTCATCATGGCCGGATCGAACAACTACCTTGGACTCACTGCTCATCCCAAGGTTAAAGAAGCCGCGATAAATGCGGTGAAAAAATATGGCACTGGATGTTCGGGATCCCGTTATTTGACGGGGACACTTGACCTTCACATTGAACTTGAATCACGTCTCGCGAAATTCATGGGAAAGGAAGATTGCCTCCTGTTCAGCACGGGCTTTCAGACTGCGCAAGGAGTTATCCCGACTCTCGTTCAACGCGGAGAATTCGTTGTCTCAGACAAAGACAACCACGCGTGTATTGTCGCGGGAAACCTTATTGCCGCCGGAGGAGCTTCATACATTGGCGATGATCGACAAGGAGTGGTTCGATATAAGCACAATGATATGAGCCACTTGGAGGTGGTCATTTCCAAGCTCCCCCTCGACTCGCCGAAACTCATCGTATCAGACGGTGTTTTTAGCACTTCAGGAGAAATCGTCAATTTGCCTGATATGGTGAAAGTTGCCAAAAAATACAATGCGAGAATCATGGTGGACGATGCGCACGCGGTTGGGGTGATCGGAAAAGGAGGTCGTGGAACCGCGAGTCATTTCGGTCTCGAGAAGGAAACCGACTTAACCATGGGTACGTTTAGCAAGACATTTGCGTCTCTTGGAGGATTTGTAGTCGGCAACCGAAGCGTTATCAACTACATTAAGCATTTCGCTCCGGCTCTAATCTTTAGCGCCAGCCCAACACCTGCATCCGTTGCATCAGCAATGGCCGCCCTTGAAATTCTTGAGAAGGAACCTGGGTTGGTTGATAAATTGATGAGGAATGCTCGAAAAATGCGCAAGGGTCTCAAAGAAATGGGGTACAATGTAGGCGAGCACGATTCAGCAGTAGTCCCCGTCATTATTGGAGACTCGGACAAAGTCCTCTATATGTGGAGACAGTTGTTCAATGCGGGAGTCTTTGTGAATGCGTTCATTCGACCGGGTGTCCCTCCAGGAATGGAAATGCTTCGCACAAGTTATATGGCGACACACGAAGACAAACATCTCGATAAGATTCTCGATGTAATGTCTTCCATCGGCAAGAAACTTGGTGTTATTCATTGAGATGATTATTTTCTGCATTGGATTGGCAATATTAATAAATAGGCCGCCACTCGATAGTGTTGCGGCCTTTTTATTTTACCCGTACTAATCAATGAGCATCTGAAGAATATGAAACAAACCACTGTCCGTCCCGTTCTCACAAAGAATGATAGAACCAGGTTTATCAGATTTCTCTGGACCATCTATAAGGACAGCCCATCCTGGGTTCCCCCGCTTATGATGGATCGCAGAAAACTCATGGATACGAAGAAGAATCCATTCTATCAGCATGCTGATGTGGAATTCTATATCGCCGAGCGAGATGGGCAAATGGTCGGACGAATCGCCGCTATCGTCAATCATAATCACAACAAGGAACACGGCGACAAAGTCGGATTTTTCGGATTCTTCGAGTGTATCAACGATCAGGCGGTTGCGAACGCTCTCTTTGACAAAGCAAAGGCTTTTCTCATTGCGAAGGGGATGACTGCGATGCGAGGTCCAGCCAATCCATCAGTAAACGACGAATATGGATTGCTCATTGAGGGTTTTGATTTGAGCCCGACAATTCTTATGACCTACAATCCGCGATATTATCTAATTCTTCTCGACGGCTACGGATTCAAGAAAGCAAAAGACCTTTACGCATATCTTTTGAGCCAGGAAACAGTATACTCAGACAGACTTGAGCGCGCAAATGCCATCGTAAAGAAGCGCCAGGGTCTGACAATTCGTTCAATGGATATGAAACATTTCGATGACGAAGTCAAACTGATCAAGGACGTTTACAATAAGGCTTGGGCGAAGAACTGGGGAGCAGTTCCGATGACTGACGCGGAAATCGATGCTTTGGCAGCAGATCTGAAACCCATTGTTGTTCCTGGCCTGGTGCTGTTCGCACAGATTCAGGGCAAGACGATAGGGTTCGCGCTCTCGATTCCGGACATCAACATGGCGCTCATACACAATAACAATGGGTCCTTGCTATCCGGACTCTTTCATCTCTACACGAAAAAAAAGAAAATCAACCTGGTACGAATAATTGTGCTTGGTGTTTTGCCCGAGTACCAGAGTTCGGGTGCGGCCGGCGTTCTATTCTATGAAACCGCCGCTCGTGCAAAGGCTTTGGGTTATCTATTCGGAGAAGCAAGCTGGGTCCTCGAAGATAATGAGGCGATGAATCACTCGGCAGAGGTTATGAATGGAACGATAACAAAGAAGTATCGGATCTACGAAATGTCATTGTTGTAGCTGCCGAACACGTACTCAATATAAAGGCCGTCCCCATGCCCGTAAATAAAGTGGAAAAAATATGGATGAGCGGAAAACTCGTGAATTGGGATGATGCAAAGATTCACATCCTCTCTCACGTCGTGCATTACGGTTCGAGTTGGTTCGAAGGAATCCGATGCTACAATACGAAGAAAGGTTCTGCGATCTTTCGTCTCGATGCCCATTTGCGTCGGCTTTATGATTCTGCGAAGATTTATCGGTGTGATATACCCTTCACGAAAGTACAGCTCGAAAAGGCAATCAAGGAGACTATAAAAGCGAACAAGCTCAAAGCTTGTTACATACGGCCCATCGTGTATCGCGGTTATGGTGAAGTAGGAGTAAATCCGATCGGATCACCGACCGAGGTGTCCATCGCAGTTTGGGAGTGGGGAAAGTACCTTGGTCCAGAGGCTCTGGAAAAGGGGATTGACGTTTGCGTTTCATCGTGGAGAAGGCCGGCGCCTGACACACTTCCCACCGTCGCAAAATCCGGTGGGAATTACTTGGGGTCACAACTGATCAAGCTGGAGGCTCTGGCCGCCGGATATGTTGAAGGGATTGCTTTGGATGATTTTGGCAATATCAGTGAAGGGAGCGGAGAGAACATATTCCTGGTGCGCGAAAATACAGTCTTCACGCCCCCTCTTTCTGCAGCGATATTGCCTGGAGTTACGAGATCTTCAATTATCACAATTGCGAAAGATCTCGGGTATTCAGTAGTCGAGATGAATTTACCCCGTGAAATGCTGTTTACCGTGGAAGAGGCCTTCTTCACAGGGACTGCGGCTGAAATTACACCTATCCGTTCTGTGGACAAAATTATGATCGGAGAAGGGAAGCCCGGCCCAGTAACACTTGAACTTCAGAAAGCTTTCTTTGATATTGTGTTGAAAGGGAAAGACAAGTATAAGTGGCTGAACTTTATTAACGAGTGATTGTCCATCACTTTCTAGTCTGGGAATATGAATCATGGCCATGCCTAAGGTAGTGAGCGATAATGCTATTTGGAAGAATATCTTCTCGGAACGAGTTGTCCGGGAAGGTTCCTTGGAACAGATACTCAGCAAGGTACCGTCCTTCTCGGGCTTGTCCGCGCGAGAACTGAAGGAAGTCGCGGCTATCGTCCACAAGAGGGAGTACCGGTCCGGCGAACCTGTTTTTGCGCAGGGTGATCCCGGATTGGGAATGTATATTATCCAGGAGGGAGAGGTTTCGATCTCAATATCAGGCAAAGAGGATGGCGACAGGGAGCTTGCAGTCCTCACAGAAGGGGACTTTTTTGGGGAGCTCGCCCTGATTGATGAATCACCGCGATCGGCGAATGCACGCTGCAAAACAGACTGCGTCCTCATCGGATTCTTTCGGCCGGATCTCTTTGAACTTATTGAGAAGAAGAATCAGTTGGGGATCAAGATTATCTTCAAACTGGCGGAGATCGTTTCGCAGCGATTGAGGACGACAGACAAAGAACTCTCAAAGGCAAGAAACCAGCTTGAACAAATTCAAGCAAATCGGGAGAATGATTCCCATGGCCAAAAAGCGAACGCTTCCTAAGAAACATCTTCAACCCAAGAAGACTGCAAGATCAAATTTGACTCGTCTTGGAATTCGTCGCATTCTTGTTCCGATAGATTTCTCGGAACATTCCAAGAATGCGCTCAAGTACGCAATTCCTTACGCGGTCCAGTTTGGTGCCCGCCTTGATCTTCTGTATGTGGTGGAACCGACCATCTATCCGGCGGACTTCAGTTTTGGCCAAGTTGGATTCCCGAACATCGAAGAAGAACTTCGGAAAAGGGGAAACGAGGAATTGGTATCTCTTGTGAAAAACGAAATCAGAGGTCGAGTCGAAGCGGGAGCAACAGTGAGAACGGGTAAGCCATTCTACGAAATCAACGAATATGCCCGCGAGAACAAAATCGATCTTATCATCATCGCGACCCACGGACACACAGGTGTGGAACACATCCTGTTTGGAAGTACGGTGGAAAAAGTTGTACGAAAAGCGCCTTGTCCAGTCCTCGTAGTTCGGAATGCAGAATAGGAATGAGTGCGCCTCTTTAGTCCCTCGTTTTCAGATTTGGAGCTGTTCCCCCATTTGTAACGACCTTCATTGCACGTTCCTGTAGATTGAGAACGTAAAGCGCTCTCAGCGCTTTACTGTTGCGAGCAATTTCGGGGATTCAACTGCGGAGTAGTAAATGCGAGGGTGTAGGTGGTCTCAAGAGATCTTCCGAAATCTCGGCCAAATTGAGGAGCCTGGTAAGTGAAGATTCAACTTGTCCTTTCGAGGACGAATTCAACGAATCCAGTCAGCGCTTCTTTTGCGGGTGACGCAGGGAATGTAACGAGGTTTTCTGTAGCACGACGGCCAAATTCCAACGCCTTCTTGACAGAATAGTCGATGCCGCCATTTTCTTTGACGAATTCCATTACCCACTGAACTTCCTTCTGTTTTGCACCGTTCTTAATTATCTTCAGTGCCTGCCTTGAATCTTTCGATGGGGCATGCTCGAGAGCATAGATGAGTGGAAGTGTGAGTTTCTTTTCTTTTATGTCGATTCCTGTGGGTTTGCCAATAATGCTTTTCCGGCCGAGGTAGTCCAGCAAATCGTCCTGGATTTGGAATGCCATCCCGATGTTCGTCCCATAATCGCGCATGAACTCGCGCTTCGATGGATCATTGGTGGTACTTGCAGCACCGATCTCCGTACAAGTTGAAAAGAGAGAAGCAGTCTTGTCGGAGATAATCTGCAAGTAAGTGGCTTCGTCATTATCCAAATGCCGGCTCTTTTGGATCTGGAGCAATTCTCCTTCGCTCATTCTCTTCACAGCGTTTGACGTCGAGTGGAGGAAGAAATAATCCTTATTCTCGAGTGAGAGCAGGAGCCCGCGGGAAAGAAGATAATCTCCCATCAGTACGGCCACTTTGTTCTTCCAAACTGCGTTAATTGACGCGAGGCCGCGTCGCGTATCCGCGTCATCCACAACATCGTCATGGACAAGCGTTGCCGTGTGAAGAATTTCCACCAACGTAGCTGCACGATAACTGCTCTCATTGATGTTACCGCATAGTTTTGCACTCAAGAGAACGAGAAGGGGTCGGACCTTCTTCCCCTTTTGGCGAATAATATAACGTGCGATAAGATCAATGAGTCCGACTTTCGATCGCATGGCTTCCTTGAAGAACCTGTCGAATTGTCGAAGTTCCGATTCTATTGGCTTCCGGATGTCTGCGAGTGATATCGATGAATTGATGAGCATGGTCAGGTGGACTCAGGTTCGACGACAGGCTCTTTGCGCTGGGAGAATTTGCACACGATGATGCTTACTTCGTAAAGAGCCATCATCGGAATGGCGAGAATCAGTTGGGTCACGGGGTCTGGTGTCGGCGTGACAATCGCTGCAATAAACAAAATGACGATAATGGCGTGTCTTCGATAGTGACGCATGAACGCTGGCGTAAGGAATCCAAGTTTGGTCAGGAAATACGAAATCATGGGAAGCTCAAACACCAATCCGGAGCCAAGAATCAGCGCAAGCACAAAGCTGACATACCGGTCGATGGCTACGTTCAATTCTATTGTTTTGGTGCCGAAAGATGAAAAGAATGTGAGTGCCGAAGGGAGCAGCACAAAGTAACCAAAAGCGATTCCAGCAAAGAAACAGAGTGTTGTAAAGAATACGATGCGTCGGATATAGCGCCGTTCCTTGGGAAGCAGTCCCGGGGCGACGAATTTCCAGAGCCAATACAGCGTGTTGGGCATGCTCAAGATGAGCCCGCACATGAGAGCGGCTTCCATATACAGGATGACGATTCCGTACGGCGTCAGCACTTGTACTTTCATTCCCGTTGCCCGGACAGGTCGGAGAAGGATCTCCTGGACAATAAAATCAGTGTAGATCGCGCAAATGATCGTGGCGATAACAATCCCTGCGAAGGCTTTGACGACGTCCCAGCGAAGTTCCTCGAGATGATCGAGGAACGACATTTCCTTTTGGTCGCCTGAGTTGCCTGAGGACGCACGCTGAAGGAATTTCGTCAAAACTGATTGTAGGAACGCCATGGGCAATTACGCGGTTGGAGGATGTTCTCTCAATTCGAAATCAAATCAGGATAGAGAGGAAATGACAAACAAAGGCTTTTAACTTCGTTGCTCACCTGTGTGAGAATTTGGGAGTTTGATCTGTTAACAATCACTTTGTCGATGAATTCAGCAACAGTTACCATATGTGCCTTCTTCATCCCCCGGGTTGTAATAGCCGGAGTGCCTATTCGAATGCCGCTCGTAATAAGTGGTGACTTGTCATCGAACGGCACAGCATTCTTATTGACGGTGATGCCGGCAAGGTCCAGCGCTTCTTGGGCGTCTTTTCCGGTGACGTTCTTATTCCGCAAGTCAATCAACATCAAGTGATTATCGGTACCGCCCGAAATGATATTGTACCCGCGCTTCGTGAGTTCACCAGCGAGGGAAGAAGCATTCTCGATAACCTGCTTAGAGTAAGTCTTGAATTCTGGTTGAAGATTTTCGAGGAACCCGACCGCCTTCGCAGCAATCACGTGCATCAGCGGACCACCTTGAATGCCGGGGATAATCGTCGAGTCAATAAGCTCTGACATCATTTTGGTACGCCCGGATTTTGGAGCGACGAGGCCGAAAGGGTTTTCGAAGTCTTTTCCCATCACGATCAATCCCCCCCGCGGTCCACGAAGTGTTTTATGAGTCGTGGAAGTTACGACGTGACAGTGGGGAAGAGGATCGTTGAGGAGTTTGCTGGCAATGAGGCCGGCCGGGTGCGCTATGTCCGCGAAAAGAAATGCGCCGATCTTATCCGCGATCTGTCGAAATGCTTTGTAGTCGATGTTCCGTGAGTACGCGCTGGCACCCACCGTGATCATTTTGGGTTTCTCTTTCATCGCCACGGATTCGACTTCATTGTAATCGATGTAGCCGGTGTCCCTGGACACTCCGTACGCTACGAACTTGTAGAGTTGTCCTGAAAAGTTTACCGGAGATCCGTGCGTGAGATGTCCGCCGTGGGAGAGGTTCATCCCAAGAACTGTCATGCCCGGCTTCAAGAACGTAAAATAGACTCCCATGTTTGCCTGAGAACCTGAATGGGGCTGAACATTCGCATACTCGGCGCCGAACACACGCTTGGCGCGATCCCGCGCCAGGTTCTCTGCCACATCGACGAATTCACATCCCCCATAGTAACGCTTGCCGGGATAGCCTTCCGCGTATTTGTTCGTGAGTACAGTGCCAAGAGCTTGAAGAACATCCATGCTCACGAAATTTTCTGACGCGATGAGCTCGAGTTTGGTGTTCTGCCGATTGATTTCGCTCTGAATTGCAGAAAATATTTCCGGATCGTTCTGTTTAAGTGTATTCATGAGAGTAGTTCTTTGGAATTGGACAATAGGGAGAAAGCCAATTTACAGTCCGGTCAGGCTATGAATCTTTTTGACTCGACGTTCGTGGCGTCCACCTTCGAATGATGCGGAGAGAAATGTTCGAATAATATCTGCTGCAGCTTCCCACCCTGTGATACGTTCCCCAAGCGCGAGAACATTGGCATCATTATGTTGTCGTGCGAGACGCGCGGCCGTCGAACATTCACACGCCGCGGCCCGAATTCCTTTGTGTTTATTGGCGATGATTGACATGCCAATCCCTGTTCCACAAATCAATATGCCTCGATCGCATTCACCGCTTATGATACCTTCGGAAGCACGATGTGCCCAATCCGGATAATCAGTAGATTCCGCTGAAAAAGCTCCATAGTCCTTAAAGGGGATACCAAGTTGATCGAGGAGTTTCTTTGCGTGCTCTTTGTATTCAAACCCGGCGTGATCGCTAGCTAAGGCAATCATTGAGTTCTAATCCTCCTGAATTCGGACAAACCATAACTCGCTACCGCTTATGGAGACCGTCAGCCGAAATATGTTGTCCTTCTGTAAATTGTTCTGGGTTGTCCCGTTGATACCGTATTGAAGACCCAGATTTAAGTGACTGTCGGACCCGATCGGCAATCCGATGCCGGCAGTCATAAACGTTCCGTTGATTGCCTGGTTGTTGAATTGGATATAGCTCGAATTGTAATAAAATCCCGCACGGTAGATAACGTGTCCCCAATAACCGCTTGCGTCTTTCGCAGGCTGGATTTCTATTCCAGCGCCGGCTCGCATGCTATTTCTGAACATTGCCGGAGGTTCGGCTATTGGCTTTGCGTTGCTCCAATCCTGCATAGCGAGGTCTGCCGCGAAAACATAGCGCTCAGAAAACGTATACGATACACCAATTGCAACAAAGAGGGGTATATCGGCTGATCCATAAGTCGTTGAGGTGGTGTCGTACTGGTTCGCCGTCAGTGTGAAATGCTCTTCACGCAAGTCAAGGCTTGCAGGAGTCTCGACGACCAATCCGAGAACCAGAGGCTTGAGCAACGTGGATCCAAGGATATCTCCCAATCCTTGATAGATAACTCCAAATGAAAACGAAATTCCAGAATAGTGATCACTGAGAGTCATCTCGTTGTTGCTGTAACTATTATCAGTAAACGTGACTTTTGTCGTCTGGAGAATAGTACCTGCGAGATAGTTAATCTTGAAGCCGGCGTGCAAACTGTTGGTTATCGACACGGAAGAACCAATGTCAAACCGTGAGATACCGCCACTTCCGTAGAATTCCTGGCCGGAACTGATTCCCGATTGTGAGGCATTATTGAGGATGGAGTAATTGACCAAACTATACGGGCTCAGGTCGCCAACGACTACGACCCCATAATCCTTCGAGACCGGGATGGCAGCCGAGAGTCCACCGAAATCTCCTCGGGCATATCGGGCAGATCCGGATATGTCGGTCGAAGAGTAATTGGAGTATACGAATGTTCCTGCGAACCGGGTGTTCATGATGCCGGCGAGTCCCGCTGGATTCAGGTTGTTGATAAATCCATCGCCAAAAAGTCCCACTCCGGCACCGCCGAGGGCGTTTGATCGGCTCCCGGAAAAATAATAAAGATCGCCTACCCCAAAGCGGGAATAGACAGGACCGCCCGCTTCGGCAATCGTCAGTGCAAGACATGCGATCAATGCTGCTGGAACAAATCTCCTTCGCATCTGTTGGTTCCTCATCCTCATCGAAGAATGTGCGTAATGATTAACCTTGGCCTTACCGCAACGGGTGATGTTGTCCCAAATAAGGCAAATAGATCCAACGAACTCGTTTCGCGCAATCCACCAAATTGTAAACGTTGAAGCGTATCCCCGTTCGCCCAGGTTCGTACAAAATCACCTATGGCAATTCGATAGATCTTGTTGTTTCCGCTTGTAATGGTCTGACCAAACGGCTGCTGCGCAGCAATAGTACTGTCGGTCAGAACGAAATAGGAATAGAGCGTGTCAGCTGCGAACGAATTGAGGTTCGAAGCAGCGCTGTTGGAGGTCAATTCAAGATCCGCTTTCAGAATGAGCCCAGCTTTCGGGAGCGAGAAAAGGCCGAAGTTCAATTGCGCTCGATAGGCAACCCCGCTCTGAACGAACATCGATTGGGGATCAAGAGAGAGGATCGTTGGAAGTGGTATATTCGCGATGAATCGGGAGACGCCGGAACTGTAAGTAACTGTTCCCGTGTCCCCAACGCTGTTTGTGTATTGAACGACAAGATGCGGGACGTAACTGGCTGTCGGATTCAAAAAAGAGCCGAATCCCTTGATCGTCGTGACATTCGTTGCTATGAGGATAAGTCCGTAGTTTGGCAACGATGGACTCGTCGCAAACCAATTGCGAACAACCGACGAATCGATTGGACATTGAATCGTGCTGGTATCATCGAGTACAGCAGGGGAATAGACCAGAATCGGGTTCGACGAATAATAGTTCGTGGCCAAGGTCGTGAGAGAGTCATAATTGGCAGAATCTGAATTTGCAATCAGCGCAAACCCTCGAAATGCGAGTGGAGCTGCAAGATCGCCGAAATGGTAAACGGCGTGCAAGGAGACATACGCATTAGTGATCGATACCGAGTCGAGCAAGCCAGCCGGAAGTCCGGTGAATTGTATTATGCTCATTGCATCATAGCCAGGATATTTGCCGACAAGCAGTCGATCCGACCCGAATGTGCTAATTTGTTTCGAAATGGTGGAATACGACGAGGCGTAAAAGGTATCGACTTGTACATTTGGTCTGTCTTTCGGAGGAAGGATGCTGTACCCCACAGAGTTAGGGGTCTCTTTACAGCCTTCGAAACCAAGAAAAAATACCACTGTAAGAAAAGCTATTAACAAATAGTACGACTTCAATTCAGTCAATCCTTTCCAAAAACTCCTGCAATATTGTTCGGGATCGCGTACGTCAAGGAAATTACGCTCACCGTGAGAATACCCAATTCGATACCGGGAGGTTTGATGCCACGAAGGTTTTCACATCGGTGGCATTCGCTTCGCGGGTTATACTGACGGACGATGAGATGATTGGCAATTCTTCAGATTTGTTATGAGGGACCAATTATTGCATCGATAGGATAATTGCGGTTCATGAAAATTTCTTGGCCTATCGGCTTCAAGTTCTACTGTCTGAGCAAATCCTTGTAAAGATTGATGTACTTGCTCGCTGAATGTTCCCACGAAAAATCTTTTGCCATGCCGTTCTTCATCAACTTCTTCCATTCCTCAGGCTGATGAAACACTTTGATGGCCCGCAGAATCGCCTTAAACAGTTCTTTGGAATCATATTTCTCAAATTTGAAGCCGGTCCCTTTCCCACCGCCGCTGTAGTCTTCAACGGTGTCATCCAGTCCACCCGTTGCTCTTACGACTGGGATTGTGCCGTAGCGCATGCTGTACATTTGATTCAGGCCGCAAGGCTCATATTTGGATGGCATAAGGAACAGGTCGCTTCCTGCCTCGATGAGATGTGCCAATTCTTCATCGTAACCGAAAGTGATCCCCATCTGATGGGGAAATTTCTTTTGAAGCTTGTCAAATTGCTTTTCAAGCTCAGGGTCACCGGAACCGAGCATGACGAATTGCACATTCTGTTTCATAAGCTCGTCAAGACACTCAAGAACAAGGTCGAATCCTTTCTGCTCCACGAGTCGACTGATCCCTCCAATAACGGGGATCGATTCATCGAACGTCAAACCGAACTTTGTTACGAGGGCGCGTTTGTTTTCAACTTTGGCGTCAATGGACTTGATGTCATATTTGCGATAGATATGAGGATCTGAGAGAGGATTCCAAATTGAGTAGTCGATTCCGTTGAGTATGCCGCGCAAATCCTTTTTCCGGGTATGGAGGACACCGCTGAGTCCTGCTCCAAATTCGTCAGATGCGCAAATCTCGTGGGAGTACTTCTCGCTGACCGTCGTGATTGTGTCGGAATAGATAAGGCCGGCCTTGAGGAAATTGAATTTTCCGTATGCCTCCACAGCGTCGGGTCGGAATACTTCTTTGGGAAGTTTCGACTGCTCAAAGGATTCGAACGGGAAGGCGCCTTGATACGCCATGTTGTGGATCGTAAAAACAGTTTTGACATTCCGGAGCAACGGGTCATCCAGATACACAGTCTTGAGATAGGCAGGAATAAGTCCGGTTTGCCAGTCGTTGCAGTGGATAATATCCGGTTGCCAGCCTAATCGTTTCAGAGTTTCGAGCACTCCTCGGCAAAAGAAGATGAATCTTTCATCATTGTCTTTGTAGTCCTTCTTGCTCGTAGGGCTCTGATACACCCCGTCACGGCCGTAGAATTTGTCGTTGTCAAGAAAGTAAACCTGAACCTTGTCCTTGACACTGCTAATAAATGAAGATTTGACGTTGCCAAGCGGGTTGTCGTTCCCAACAGGAATGGGAATATCTTTCAGCCGGATGATATCGTGGAGCTTGAATTTTCGCTCACTGATGAATCGATATCGCGGCATCATGATGCGGATTTCGTGCCCTTGTTCCTTAATTGCCTTGGGAAGGGCACTTGAAACGTCCGCCAGTCCACCCGTTTTAGCGAATGGATCGACTTCACTTGATACAAAAAGGATATTTATGGGTTTTGACATTGTTTTCCGACAGAGAAAAATAGCAATTGCTTCAAAAAATACGCAAAAATTGGCACAACAGCAATCGAAAAAGGTTCAACGTGGGATTCTCGGTGGAGCTCGAATTATCAATCCAGAGGTAAGGAGATGTTTATACGTAGAATAGAATGGCGACACCAGCAACCGCGATAACAGCGCCTGCGTACGCTCGCCAGTTCAAGATCTCTTTATAGAGAATTCTCACGAGAGGAAGCATAATGATGGGGACGATAGCCATAATTGTTGCAGCTACGGCGACCTTTGTGTGCGCAATAGCAATGAGACTAAATGTAATTCCCAGGCATGGGCCAAGAATCGCTCCGAGTAATGTCAAACCGAATACTTTTCCTTTGAAATGAAATATCCCCTGAAGCGATACGAATTTTCCTGCCATTGCAGAGAGCGGGAGCATGAGAATGAGCGCTGATACAATTCTGATAAACGTAGCGCTGAGTCCATCAATGGGGCCATCATTAAACGCCAGTTTTGCGGTGATGAGCCCGCCAGCCTGTCCGCAGGAACCCAGAAATGCGTAGAGAATTCCCAGTCCTGTCACTTTTGGTGTCGTCCTGGTAACCGTTTGTCGACCGCCGATAACGAGTCCAATGCCAAAGAGTGTTATGACCATTCCAATAATTGCGGACAAAGAAAGGGATTCGTGCAGAAGGAGAAAGGCGAGGACAGCAGTTAAGGCTGGCGCCGTGGACATGATAAGAGAACTAATGCGGGCTCCCAGGTATTCATACGATTTGAAGAGGAAAGAGTCACCAATCACCAGACCGAGGATGCCGCTGATGAATAAATCCGCCAGTTGCGTGAGTGAGACGTTGAACGGTATTTCGAATATTGCGAGCGTCGCTCCAAGGAGCACCGCGGCGAGGAAGAGGCGTGTGACGTTGACTCTTACCGAGCCAACGATTTGTGAAGCCTCTGCAAATGAAATTGAACTCCCGGACCAACAGAATGCAGTTGCGAGAGCACTCAGCTCACCGATCAATACTACATTCCCTCAGTTCCAGAGAAGATGGATTGAAGATTCAAAGAGGTTGATTTTGTTTGACTGGCGAGCGAAACATAGCGCCGTGCAAGTGCGTCCTTGCCAGCTCCCAGGACAGTGCTCACCAGACCGAGCGCTTCCGCAAATTCCGTTGCAGGCAAATGCTTTATGATGTTCATCCAGATGGTTTCTTCCAGCACGTTAAACGCAGTTTGGACTTCAGAAAGGTCATAACCGGCGGAAAAGCGTTCGTGGGCAACCGTTTCCGCGTGGGCAATCATCGGACCAAGATTTCGTTCTTTGATCGCTCTGACTGTCAGGACGTACAAAGCTTTAAGACGTTGATGAATGTGCTCTTCGCCAGCTTTCACATAATTCTTAAGTTGGGACCTTTTTACTGCTTCGAAAGCGTCTGTGAGTATTTCATCGTGCTGGAGCTGCAATAATTCGCTGAGGATCATGATCTGTCCTACAATGGAAATAATTTCGAGTAGTTTGACAACACTATAATATACACAGGAGTCCTCGGTATTACAATGAACTCAATTCCGAATCTTGACAATCGCCAATTCACCGTTATAGAATGGAACTATTCGATTTCTATTTTGAATTGCGTTTGACGATCGTCGGTCACTTCTCTAGATTTCTCGCATTGGGCATAGAAGGAGGGAATGGACGCAAAATTTTCCCATTTAACCAAATACAAAAATCTGATGGCCAATACTCACAATTCATTAGAATGCAGGATCAAATGATAATGCCGAAGCCTTGTTGGACGGTACCAAAGATTTTCGGATATTAGATCTCGATTTTTACTCATTCCTTGCGCAAAGTCGTGAAACAATCAATTACACTCTGGTTAATCGCTTTCTTCATCACTGCCATTTCCGCTTACTATCAACGAATTACAGGACCTACGTATCCTGTCGCGGGGTCTACGCATTTCAGAAATGGAAATATTGGTTACAATCTGCCGAGAAGCCACGGAGGTGATTCTCCTGCCGTCATTAGGATTCATGCAGGCGATTCAACCGTTCACGGATACGTTGAGTGGAAACGATACAAGACAAATGATACATGGACGAGGAATTCGCTCTTGTCAAGTGAGGGGATCCTCTCAACGGAATTACCAAATCAGCCTCCGGCTGGAAAGCTTCTCTACAGAGTAGCTCTCTTCCGTGGCGATGAGGTTGCCATAATTCCTGGAGATGAACCGTTGGTAATCCGATTCAAGGGAGAAGTACCGCTGATGATACTCATTCCTCATATCATCGCAATGTTCGCCTCCATGTTACTCGCAGCTCGTGCAGGATTGGAATTCTTTGGTAGAGAGTCTCACCTTGAGAGGCTTGTGTATTGGACAATCGGTTTCCTTATTGTTGGTGGATTCATCTTTGGTCCTATTGTTCAACAATACGCGTTTGGTGCATTGTGGACCGGTTGGCCGTTCGGTACTGACTTGACAGACAATAAGACTGCAATTGCCCTGCTCGCATGGATTGTCGTTGGATTTGCGTTGAATAAATCCAAGAAGCCAAGAGCTTGGGCATTGTTGGCGTCGATTATAACATTCGCTGTATTTCTTATTCCTCACAGCTTACTTGGTTCGGAATACGAGTACAAGACGCAAGGGGAACAGAAAACGAAAGTCGACACGATGTTGATCCGATGAAAGTGATGCTGAAAATTCAGAAATGAACATTGCCAAGATTCGCATTGTTCGTTATATTAGAAGCGTTGAATGGCCGAAGTGGCGGAATTGGTAGACGCGCTGGACTCAAAATCCAGTACGACTAAAATCGTGTGAGGGTTCGAGTCCCTCCTTCGGCACTGCGAACCTCAGGATTGGAAATTGATCCTGAGGTCTTTTTTTTGTTTGAATCGTCGATTCATGCGTAACGAGCCGTACCGAGGGATCAAGATACGGTGGTCTCGGAATTCAACGTGAGTTTAAAGATTCTCGAAAAGTGAAATTGATTTTTGCTCAATTTGTTATAAACTTTGACAGAGCAAGTATTTTCCGCCGAATTGACGCACGAGAAATGCGTCAGACTCGAAGGCATTCAACAATTTGTCAGTAGCGAGAGCCGTCCGAAACAGGGAGATTGAGATGGAAATAAATGAAAAGGCGATTTTGGGGGCAGGATGCTTCTGGTGCACAGAAGCGATTTTCGAAAGGCTCGTTGGAGTCATCTCGGTGATGCCGGGATACGCAGGTGGCACCAAACCCGATCCCACGTATGATCAGGTGTGTTCGGGGAGTACTGGATACGCCGAAGTTGCTGAAATCACATTTGATTCATCAAAGATCAGCTTTGAGAAGCTCCTCACTGTTTTCTGGGAATGCCACGATCCAACAACCCTGAATCGACAAGGTGCAGATAAAGGTACTCAGTATCGTTCTGCCATATTCTTCATTGGAGAAAGCCAACGCTCCATTGCAGAGCGCTCAAAACAAGTTGCACAGAAAATGTACAAAGACCCTATCGTTACCGAAATTGTGCCTTTATCAATATTCTACAAGGCCGAGGACTACCATCAAAAATATTATGACAACAATCCGAATGCGGCATATTGCCGGTTGGTCATCAGGCCAAAACTGGACAAGCTCGAACCAAAGCTGAAGTAAATTGTCTTTGGTGCCCCGGTGTTCCCAGCTCGACCAAGTTAACCCACCAGCACATCCGCAGAGTCTTGATTTTTGATCGTAACCCCGGTACATTCTCTCGAGCGGTTTTTTTGATTGTGTCGACTCTCTTCAGATTGATCGAGGATCGCCTGATGATTTCATGATA
This sequence comes from uncultured Ignavibacteriaceae bacterium, assembly GCA_964579855.1. Taxonomy (GTDB): domain Bacteria; phylum Bacteroidota; class Ignavibacteria; order UBA10030; family UBA10030; genus JADGQA01. The sequence goes on from CAZOIM010000023.1 coordinate 25,328, forward strand.
CTGTGTGTGTATTCACCGGATTCGAACAGTCGATCATGAATTTCGTCAAGTCCTATAATTCAATCCTATTCCTCCTGCTGCTTCTTCCAGGCCCGCTCACGGCCCGCCAAGAGCATCAGGTACAACGTCAAACCAGTTCTGCTGCTCTCACCGTGGTCTTTCCTCTAACTTCCGGGGATAGTCTTTACCAATTGCCACGCGGTTACATCGCAAAAAACAGCGAAAACGTGTGGCTTGATTCATTGATTCTTCTCTCAAAGGATAGAGACTACGAATTCAATTACGATCGTGGAACGATTTCTCTATTGAAAACTCTCGTCAGATCACTGGTTTCTGATACTGCTCCACACAATCTCAAAGTACAGTTTCTTCCGCTGCCGTTCGTGTTCAGGAAGGAATATGCCCTGCGAGAATTGATCATTAAGAATGATTCAACTGGAGCAAAACGGATCACTGTTACCGGACCGGGGTTTCGATTTGAACCGAATGAATTTTTCGGCAAGGGGATTCAAAAAAGCGGGACACTCATGCGTGGGTTCACAGTCGGATCCAACCATGACCTCACACTGAATTCCGGATTCCGAATGCAACTGAACGGCGCGTTGTCAAAAGATATCAACGTAACTGCAGCGCTCACCGACGAGAACTCTCCGATTCAACCAGAAGGAACAACGCAGACGCTTAGGGAAGTTGATAAAGTGTTTGTCAATCTCCAAAGCAAGCATTTGGGGGCTACGCTTGGTGATTTCAATTTCGATATCGGCGAAAATCAGGGTGGGGAATTTGGACGTCTTTCCAGAAAACTCCAGGGAGCAAGCGGCACGGCATTATTTGAAAATCTGGCACCGGGGAATCTTACGGCTTCCGGATCATTGACTGCTGCGACGGCCCGTGGAAAGTTCGCGACAAACTATTTCCAGGGCATTGACGGCAATCAGGGACCGTATCGGCTCACAGGCAATAACGGGGAACCGCAGATCCTCGTTTTAGCCGGCACGGAACGCGTATATCTCAACGGCGAAGTGATGACGCGTGGTGAACTCAATGACTACACGATAGACTACGCCAGCGGTGACGTCGTGTTCACGAGTCGACGGATGATTACGAATGCATCCCGCATTACTATTGACTTTGAATATTCTGACCAACAGTACACGCGGAACCTCATTGCCATCACGACTGGAGAGACGGCGTGGAACAACAAGCTCAGGCTTAACGTGGTGGTCGCACAGGAAGCCGACGATCCTGATTCGCCTGTTGATTTTGCGCTGGACGATACATCAAGGGGCGTATTACGGCAAAGCGGATCGAATCAATTACGGGCGTCTCTTCCGGGGACTAAGTTCGTCGGATATGACTCTCTCGGGGTGTCAAAAGGCCAATACGTTCGGCGGGATTCGGTAATCAATGGAAAGAATTACGGTGTTTTGGTTTATGCACCCGGTGATCCCGCCGCCCTTTATTCGGTAACATTTTCTCCCGTACAAACGGTGCCACCAGATTCCGCCGGATATTCTCGAGTGGCAAGCGGACAGTATCGATTTGCTGGGATCGGACAAGGAAACT